>CADCIQ010000024.1 GCA_902801425.1 uncultured Bacteroidales bacterium
GAAACTTGGACTGCTAACATTGCCTAAGGCAGAGCCTAAGAAGAGAGGGAGAAAGCCTAATCCAAAGAGTGTATAGTACAACTGATTGGGAAAGTTTTATTTGATTTAGTACAATAAGTATTCTGTCTAAAGTTTCCTTTCCTATAGAATGTTCGTCATAAAGTTCTATTACATCCTTTATAAAAGAAATAATATCCTTTCTATATACAAAAGTAGAAACATTGTTAATGGAAGCCTCAACAACATCATTAAGGTCACCTCTAAAGACTTTTTCAAATATCTGTTTAAACCTATAAGATTCTTTTTCCCGAATCAAATAAAGTCCATGTATAACTGTTGATATATCGCAACAACTACAATATTCATAAAAAACCTTTTCGGTCAATTTGTCAATGTCTTTTTGGTTGACATCAATATCAACAATTATATATCGCATAAGACATTTGATTTCATCCATTCCAATGACAGACAAAAGAATATTATATTTGTTTATAAAACTATCCATACTCTGTATACTTTTTATTATAAAGAGCTTTATGGGAAATAAGTGATACCCATTTTACCCTTACTTATTATTAATGACTTTCATAAGTGCCTTAGCTATAAAAATGTTTAGGATATGGCAATGTTTATATGAGAGACATATGAAAATCATTATAGCAGATTACGAGAACAAAATTACAAATAAAATTAGAAAAACAAGCATCTTCTTGGTAATTTTATTGTAATTTCCCCAAAATCAGACCGAAAATAGAAAAAATCTCCCCAAAATGCTAGTGAAACCTAAGAATGTCACCGAAAATATGTAAAAAACACCCAAAAACCAAACCGAAAACTAGCCCATAGGAAATTAGCAAAAAGAGTTTCTTTGAGCATTTTTACATTTTTTGTGCTTTTGTTTTCTTTTTCTTCCGGAAAAAGTAGTATCTTTGCAGGCAGTAACAAGTAAGATTGTCCATCGATAATCCATCGATAATCCATCGATAGTCCATCGTTTCGATGGAGAAACGATGGATAACTGATGGTTTAGCGATGGAGTATAATAGGAGTAAGATATAATAACAATAAAAAGGAAAAGATATGGTTAAAGTAAAATCTTCAGTAGGCATAATCAAGGGGAAAGCTGGCAATATGAGCTATTTCGAGGTTAATGGTGAGACTATTGGTCGCTCGTTTCATACAAGCATTAAGAACCCCAAGACCGAGGCGCAGATGAAACAGCGCATAAAGATGAACAATATCCTCAACACTTACAAATACATCAAGGGGTATTTGCAGCAGAATTTTGAGGGTATCATAGGCAATAAGAATGCGTCGAGCTTCTTCCGCAGCTATAATCTTATGAAGACTCCCGTCTGGCTAACGAAGGGGCAGAAGGAGTCGTTTAAGTTTGTGCTTGCTCCATACGTGGTAGCTCAAGGTCGTATTACTTCCGTTAATTATGAGTTTAGGGATGGTGTTTTCATTTCTGATATTAACGTGGGTGATCTGGAAATAAATGACCAGACAGAGGAGAGCATTCTTTCGTCTGTTATATGCGGAAATAACGAGGGATGGACGAATAATGACACCTTGCAAATTATCTTACTGAAACAGAAGCGTATAGGATCTTCCGAGGAGAATGTAGAATTCCCTAAATGCTGTAGTTTTACGATTACTCTCGATAAGACAAGCATGACGAAGATTTCTGATATTCCTGTACTTGAAAGCCTATCGAATATGTCTCGCTTCTCTCTATGCAATATTGACGGCAAATTGGCGGTAAGGGTTGCCGATACGGATGAATATACATACGCCTTTGCCATAGTTCATGGCAGGGGACAAGGTCGTGATAAGATTGTCTCTTCTCAGCAACTATGCCTTAGCGATACCGCACTTTACGATAGCTATTGCGGGGAAGAAGCGTTCAGCAAGGCTTACGAAAGCTATAAGTAAACGTAATTACGAATTACCTATTAACTCAAAATCCCCTAATAAACGCAACTTCGTTGCTTGGCTTTGGAACAAAAATTAGCGACGATGACCAGAAAATTCAACCCAGAAAATTATTTTGGGATAAGAAATAATAAGGGAAACAGATTTATCTGATGTATCTGATAGCTGGCGCAGTAAAATTTGTGCAATCATTTTCAGATAAATCAGATAAATCCGCTTCCCTTTTCTTCAACTCACGCTATTAAGCATAGCAATCACTTTAGCGTGACCTTAATCACAGGCATAATATTATTGATAGGGGTAGGCAAAGACACGGTGAGGGCATCGGCGGTACGCTCATACTTCACCTTACCATAGCCAAGAAGTTCTATCTTCTTTATATTCTGCGGACACAGAGTATTTCCTTCTGACAAGGCACGAACCTTGACACTTTGATCTTTAGGCCATGCAAGGGCTGTGACATACACTACATTTCCGTCCTTTGACTGAGTGAAACGTATCTCCTCAGAACCAGCCTTTGTGTATTGTCCGTCATTGAAGCCCTGTGCATTGATCTTGATATCAGCATTGGCAATAGGGCCTTCTCCGAAAATCCTCCACGGACGAGTCTTGACGATACTCTCCTTATTGATCTTCATCCATGCTCCAAACTCCTTCATTATGGCAAGTTCCTTCTCATCAGGAGTACCGTCCGCACGAAGTGGAACGCTGAGCAGCATATTACCATTCTTTGAGACAATATCAACAAGAAGCTTGGCAATAGTAGCTGCATTCTTGTATCTGCCCTTTTCATATACATCCGTGTTATAATGCCAGTCGCCTATGCAGTTGCAGCATTGCCAAGGACGCTCCATAATCTTGTTTGGTGCACCTCGTTCCACATCCCATACAAGAGCCTCCTTCATCTCGTCGGTCAATATCTTTCCGAACACTACCCTATCGGTCTTGCCATTTGCACCCTTACCCTTGTTATACATGTGAGCTGCTATTTTCATTCCTGCATCACTTACAGGATAGAATGGAAGAACGGTAACGTCAAAATAGATGAGCGAAGGATCATATCTGTTAATGGCATCAAGAGTGCGGTTATAGAAATTCGTCACATAATCCTTTGTCGGCAGACATGCCCCATTCTCCCAGCCCCATTGACTATGGATAGCTCCATTATCCCAGGTTCTATCCGAAAAGTCATGATCCTGGGCATAGAGTTTCTGAGGATCAAGACCTTTCCACCACTTATCCGTACCATCGGCATTAGGTTTGTATCCGTCCTTCTTCGTAAGCCAACCATCATATTTCACGCCTCTCTTCTCGCCCTTGAGGTCAAAGCGACGGCTTGGCTCATACCACGTCCAAGCATGATCTGCATGGAATGAGATTCCGAAAGGAAGACCAGCCTTCTTTGCAGCCTTTGCCCAGCCTTCAAGCAAATCCTTATGAGGGCCTATGGCTTTTGAGTTCCACTCCTGATAACGACTATCCCAGAGATCAAAATTGTCATGGTGATTGCCAAGTGCAAAGAAATACTGAGCCCCACATTCCTCGGCATAGAACTTAACCAACTGCTCAGGATTCCAGTTCTCTGCCTTGAAGAAAGGAAGAATATCCTTAAAGCCAAACTCTGACGGATGCCCATACTTATCACGATGATATTGATACTTCCAACTACCTTCCATATAAAGTTCACGAGCCATCCAGTCACCAGAGCCTTCCACACATTGAGGTCCCCAATGTGCCCAGATGCCAAACTTAGCATCACGAAACCACTCCGGCACCTCGTATGTGCGAAGAGATTCCCAAGTAGGCTCAAACTCACCTTTCTGCATAGGCTCATCAGCCTCTGAGACTGGCACCTTATACGACTGAGCATTTACTGGCATAAGACCAGCAAACAACATTATTGATAAAGCAACAATATTCCTGACCATAAAGTATTATGTTTTGATTAGTAGTTAATTTTTTGCAAAGATAACACTTTTTTCTATCACAAGCAAAGAAATCCCTACATTTTCTGTGAAAAACTCGGAAAAGCACAAACAATACACGAAATAATACAATCACGGCATATCCGAAAGCACTAAGAACGTGAAATTTACAGTTTACATGAGAAAAAATCCCATTTCATCAAGAAAAAACAAGAAAATAGGAAAAAAAGAACAAACAATTCTCGCCTATTCCTTTAACCATCAATACGTTACACCACAACAAATAGTTCAGAAATGTTATTTTCACAATTAATGATAGCACAACTGCTATATGGTTGTAAGTCAAATATTTATTATTTTTGGGGCGTTTTTTTGAAAAAAATGCAAAAAACTTGCAAAAAAACTTGCAAAAAAGAAATAAAAAATGTACCTTTGCACATGATAATCAGATAATTGCACGTATTCCCCCGAGGTTTTCGCAGGCATTACCTCAATTTGCGAGAAAGTGCAGAGTATATAAACATAAAAAAATCTTACACATCGCCTGTAGTAATAAAGAAACAATATCCATGATTCTTCTGGAATCTACAAAAGAAATAAACAAGCACTTATTTTCATAGAACCAATTAAAAGGTTTCTGCAACACCAAATTGTTTATGACTATGAAAAGGAATATCTTGATGCTTGCCGCCATCGCTACTTTCTGCGGCACGAGCGCAAGGGCTATCGACTACTTGAATATGAAGCCCCTAAAGATTGGCATACCTAAAATGCCAATCCCCCTACCATCTGGCATATCGACAGGAATATACCGCCCAGAACTTGATTTAAACAAGCTGGGTTACTCTATTAATTCACGGGTATTCGAGCGCACTAAGAAAACTATTGGTGGCTCGTTAGGTATTTCACTCTAAAAAACATACTACTATGAATAAACATTATTTACAGAAGCTCGACGCAATACTTGAGTTTTGCGGAGCAGTAACACACGAACTGATGAAACTACCGATGAGGTACTTTGCAAGATTCGTGTTTACAATGATATTTTCTATCCAAAGGAGATTGATCAACGAGTAGTACTCGAACATCATCATCCGAGGAAAAATATCACTATGGTGAGTGATGACCTTACAGTATTTTTCTGCTGAGAGGTATAGATTTGAAACTTGCCTCTCAGCAAGTATTATGAATAAGGCACCTCAATCTCACAAGGTTTGAAAATTGAATAAAGATCTGAATAACAATGAAAAAATACTATATATTGATGCTCGTCGCCATCCTGACATTCTGCGGCACTATGACAGTAAGGTCACAGGTTATAAAGCCTGCTGACCTGGAGAAGTATGCCAAGAAGAGATATGGCGACAAATGGCTTGATGCTGCCAAGAACCTCTCAGAAAAAGTGGTGCTCGACAAGAACGAATCGCTAACCTATCAGCAAGTTATAGAGGCTCCGGGCAAGAAGAAAGAGCAACTCTACATCGCCATGAACTACTGGGCTACCGCCACATTCAAGGACAAACAGGCTATCACGCTCAACGACAAGGATGCTGGATGTATTATCATTACATCTACCATACCAAACATCGCTGAGCACATAGGCACTATAAACAGATATTCGGTAAGCATAACCCCGATAATACGCATAGACATTAAGGATGAGCGTGTCCGCGTAACCTATACCGTTCAGACCTACGATGTACTTGCTGACATCAGTGGAGGTTGGTTTAGCCCCACGGATGATGCAAGAAAGACATACGGCGATTCCAAGCGCAAGAAAGACGACAAGACCAATGCTAACCTATATGACCAGCAATGGGAAATTGCCCGTCACTATCCTTTTGTTGACAAGGACGCACAGAAACGCACAAGTTCAAAGGCATTCGTCATGACTCATGCCTATTCAAATGCGGTACTCGACAAGGTTGAGGATGCCGTAAAGAATGGCATGGCAGGTGATGATAACTGGTAATTCGAGTTACAGAATATATTTAGAATATGAAACAAGTGAAGACATGGATGTTAGCCGCCATCCTTACGCTATGCGGCATTACAACCGTCTCTGCACAGACGAAGCAGGGCGAGTGGTACTCATCAGGTTCAATGGGCATAGGCTTAGCTAACTTTGCCGGCGACATTGAAGACAACAAGAGTAAGTTCGGAATAACCCTCAATGGCGACATAGGTTATAACGTGACCGACTGGTTCGCTCCAAGTATAGGAATAACCAACACTTTCCAGAGCGTGGGCTATACCGTCCTCAACAAGAGCATGCACATGGATGTGCTCAGCGTGCCACTCCTAATGAATTTCAGCACAGGTCCCTTTGTTCTGAAAGCTGGTATTCAGCCTGATTTCATGCTTAGCGCGAGAATGAACGGATTCAGCTATAGAGATCAGTTCAAGAGCGTGAGCCTGTCAGTTCCTCTGGCACTCAACTGGAATTTCTGCCAAGATAGCGATGGTGATCTTTGGTTCGTTGAGGTACGTTATCACCTCGGACTTACCAAGATGAACAAGGACATTATGTTCTCAAATGGCTGGCGCACCCCAGGTAGCATCCGCAATAGCCTCATTATGCTGAACATAGGCTATAAGTGCGATTTGTAATATCAGCAAAAGAGAATCCCATTTATCGGAACAAAATAATAGACCACAGATAGCACAGATGAAAGGATGCTAATCCATATTATCTGTGAAATCCGTGGTCCTAAAATCATTAACGAATTGAAAAGTTTCAAACCTACATCACATCATCTACAATCCAGAAATCTTTCCAGCATTCTGCATTCTCATAGGCTGCCTTGCAACCTTTTGCCACGTGTAATGTACCGTATTTTGCAAATGTATTGATGTGAATCTTCTGAGGAGTCTTTGAAAGATTTGTAACTGACTTCAGGTTACGGCAATCAGAAAAGACCTTGTTGCCTATGCTTGTTACTGATCTCGGAATAGTAACAGAGTCAAAACCGAAACAGCTCGCAAAGGCCTTATCACCTATTCTCCTAACAGAGTTAGGAATAGTGATAGATGTAAGGGATGTGCACTTGGCGAAAGCACCATCACCAATGCTCGTAAGCGAGTTAGGAAACTTAACAGATGTGAGTCCTGTGCAACTACGGAAAGCACCACGACCGATAGAGGTAACTGAGTGTGGAATCTTTACCGTAGTAAGCTTTGAGCAATAAGAGAATGTACTATCCGCTATACAAGTAACCGAGTATGGAATAGTAATTGATGTAAGGCTTGAACAACCGAAGAAAGCATGACTGCCAATACTTTGCACAGAATTAGAGATTTCCATTGAAGTAATATCAGTACAAAGATAGAATGCCTTCTTACCTATACTTGTAACAGAGTTAGGGATTATGAACGAAGTAAGACCATTGCACTTTGCAAATGCCTTCTCACCCAGACTTGTAACGGTATTAGGAATTGTGACAGACCTGAGTCTGACGCAGTTATTAAACGCACCATCACCAATAGCTGTCACAGTATATCTGACACCATTATATTGAACACTTGAAGGTATAACAACGAATCTGGTATAGTCTTCGTTGTCAGAACAGCATCCCTTATATGTTACCGTTGCCTCTTTCTTCTCATTATCAAGATTGTAGAAAATCTCACCAATTTCTACATCATGTGCAAAACCCGTCAACGGCACTAACAGCACCAATACGAGCATCAGGATCTGGTTATAACATTTTTTATTCATAAACGTACACGTGTTTTATTGTTTAAGGGTAGAATTACTGCCACAAATTTACGGAATTGTTCTGACAATCCCAAATATTTTTACATATTTTAAGACTCTCGAATCGCAACCACAATGCAAATGTAAAAATAGTATCATGTACGGAAAAAATATGCAAAGGCAAAAGCAAGCTAATCGAGAATTAATGATTGAGAATTGAATATTAATCCCATAACCTCCGAATTCTCTTAATCTAACGTGAACTTGACGAATTCACGTTAATCTTTTAATCTCCCTTAATGGCATTCTCTATGCCATCAATCAACAGGGCGATAGCTTTCTGAAGATCAACATAAGGCTTCATCTCCTTATCTATTATTTCCTGTTTCTTCACTGTAGCATAGCGTTTCAAATCTCTCAGCACCCTTGCCTCATCACTTGTACGGCTACGCTTAGCTGACAATTCCTTATATCTGTTATACTGCTTCATCTCACTACTCACATTATAGTCGCGAGTACGATAAAGCTTATTTGAAGGAGTAAGATAATTGCAGGTCTTAGTAACAGTCTTCCTGTTTATATCCACCAACTTCACCCTGAACTTCTCGTCACGACATTCCACAGTAACATTAGCCACCAGATAGTGGCTCTTCGTGTCAGACTCATCATAAAGAACCTCTGGCTTAAACTCAACCTTGCAAGCATCAGCATCGTTAGAAATGATAGTATTGTCAAAATCCTTGATATTAGCCTCAAGCCATTTCATAGCCTTAGCGTATTTCTTTATAGAGGACGAAGTATATTCCGAAACATACTGGTATTTATTATCCACCTTTATGTCAATGCTTTCATAAGCCACTTGAGCATAAGCCGGAAGCCAGCATGCGAGGATTGCGATTATAGTAAAAAAACTTTTCATATATCCGTACTTTCAATTAATGTTTAGGTAAAAGGTTTAACCTTATAAATAAAGTCATTTGTTTGCAAAAATACATATTTATCTTGAAAAAAACAAATTTTTAGGTGATTTTTTTATCTAATAGCCAACGAGCAAAGACAGGAACGAGATGCTGCATAACATATTGTGTACGAGTTCATTTGCAAATATGCAACACAACCTGCACTATATCGCAACATAGCATTGCGATATTGCGCAGTAGTAAAAAGTATTGCATGATACAAATCAAAAACTTTTTGAAATATGAATATTTGCACAATATGAAAAAACTTCATACCTTTGCTCTCGGAAATAAGTGTAATAATTATGTTATAAGGGGAAAAACTTTTAGATTTGATTTGGGGAATAGACAAATTGACGGTATTAAGCTAAGGTAAAACTGTAGGTTGTATAAATCGGGTAATAAGAAAAGGTCAAGATCCGGCGAGACGCGGGACTTGACCTTTTTCTTATTTTAATATCCCAAAACTGGTGGTGTTCTTTTTTCCTTAGACGAAAAATGCTAAACATTCCAATCTTCCAACGTATCCAAATCGGAGATTTCACATTCCTTACATGTTTTTCCATCTCTTTTATCATTGTCCTTTTTCCATCTTTTTCAATCAAAATCAAATAATATTAGCAGAAATACAAGAAGAACATGGGGTAAAAGTCTGAAGTACCTCCACTCTGGGTAGGTATTAAATACCATATAAACACCATAAAGATACTATATAAATACCATTAAAATACCATATTTTATGGTAATATAATGGTATTATAATGGTATTATGATGGTATTATAATGGTATTATCATCGGAGAAACAAGGGTGGATAAATATAGGAAATGAGGACTCTAAGCATTCTCAGAAGTAGAAAGAATAAATTCCTTAAGATGCTTGGCGAAGCCTGCAAAACTACCGTAATCGGGGGAAGTGAATCGAACATTTAGTCCTTCTTTCCTTACACAATGTGCGGTATAAGGTCCGAAACTGGCAAGGGAAGGCTTGGTGTTATGGCTCAAACGCTTATAAACTTGTGCCTCGGTGGCACTTGTAAACGCTACCCATTGTATCTTATCACGCAATAGAGTTTCTGCTTCGCGAAGGGCTTGCTCTGTTGCTGGACGGGTAACGTAGGCTGTTATATAGGTGACTTCAGCCTGAATAGCATGGAGGGCCTTAAGGAAATCAGGCACGGTGTCAGGCTCAATAAGGTCTTCAACACGAGGACCTAACACGGCTATGCGTGGTCGGACAGAATGTAGGGTAAATTCCTGGACACGGCTACGAAATTCATCGGCAATACCCTTCAGACTTGGTTCGGCAGAGATAAAAGCCGGAGTAATGCCAAGCAACGACAAAGCCTCGTTGTCCTTGCCTATGGCGCAAACCTTCGGCAAGCGGATTGAATCCGCTGAGATTTTTGCTTTCTTGAGATACTCAGAAAGCAAAAGGATAGCCTTACGACTTGTGAACACCATATAGTCATAATCCTGCGCCTGACTGATAATCTGCGAAATATCTTCGCAAGGTGTGGTGCGAATTAGAGGAATGCTGATAGGTTCAAAGCAGAACCTATCAGCATTACACGCTTTAAGAGCCTCAACAAAACGCTGGGAATAGCCTTCTGGGGCAGTTACTAAAACCGGGACAATGAACATCAAGCCTTAACTTCTTTCTTCTTACTGAACATCAGGAACACATAGACCACAGTTATAATGGTGAGTACAGACTCAAACAGGAAGAGATAGTGATAGCCAAAGAGATCTGCTACTTTTCCGCTTATCAATGACATGAAAAGACCGCTGAAATGGGTTATAACCGTCTGTACGGTAAAGTCTGTTCCCTCTCTTCCAGGACGCACATTATCCATAGCTGTGGTATAAACTACAACGGTACTCATGCCATAGCAGAACCATACAAGAATCAAACCACCAAGAACAAAAGGATAGGTTGGAGCATCGTTGGTGATAAAGTAGAGATAGAGCATGGCGAAAAGCGAACAAACGGCAACTATCCTCCGGGCAACGAAACTGCCGAAACGGGTAATTAGCTGTCCGCTGACAAGTGATGCCACACAGGCAGCAGCAGAGCCAGCCACACCGCTCATCATGCCTATCTGCTGCATGGAATAGCCGAGGTCAACAAGGTATGGCCGGAAGATAGAGAGCGATCCGATGATTCCTGCATAATACAAGGCAAGGAAACCTATCTGTCGCCAAATACTCTTACGAGTGAAGAACCAGATGAAATCAGCCTTTGAAACAGGCTCAGAAGCCGGCTGTGGTATGAGTTTCAGTTTCTTGTTACGCCAAAGAGGAATTATGGCAATAAGGACGAAGATACTCATGAAAGGCAATACATAGTGCCAACCGTACTTCTGGAGCAGTACGAGCAAGAAGCCGCTACCTATGAGAGTAGCAGCAAAGCAGCCAAGCGACTGCATGCTATTGACGAGTCCTTTGTCTTTCTTCCTAAAGGTGAGTACGGCAAGGGCATCCGTGGCAATATCTTGTGTGGCTGATGCTATGAGCGACAAGAAGATAAGCGTTAGGATAAAATAGAAATCCTCATGCAAGTCAAGATGCCCCACGAAGAGGATTATAGCCGCATAGATTCCCTCACTAATGAAGATGCAACGGCGATAGCCTTTCATCGTGTTGCATCGGCGGTCAACCATCGGCGACCACAGGAACTTGAGCACCCACGGGAGCTTTATCAGCTGAAGTGCCGCAATGGTAGAAAGTGAAAAAGATGCCTGACGCATAGTGACTTGCAATGCCGTTGAAAAGAACGTCATTGGCAAAGACTGCGCTATGTAGAGGCAGAAGAAGGTGAAGAGATTGAATTTCTGCCCTTCGGTGTTAGATGTGTATAGTCGTTGAATCCAGTGCACAGGAAAAATAAGAATTAAGAATTAAAAAGGAAAAAGTATGATTACATTAATCGCTAATACTAACCATACTTTTTATTTTTTACTTTTAACTTTTTAAATAGCCGCCAATATCTCCGCCTCATCAAAGCCTTGCTTGATGCGGTCGCCTATGCCTATGCCGTCACGCAAGTTACCAGCAATACGGAGGTTTGGATATTGCTTCTGGAGTTTTTCAACAGCAGCAAAACGTGCATCTGATGAAGCCTCATACTGAGGAATGGCACGTTCATGACGGAATATCTTAATAGCATCTGCCTTTGTGCCAGCAGGGAACTTTAGCATTTCAACAAGATATTCATTCACCAGGACTTCAAACTCAGCATCGGTTTTCTTAAGCATCTCTGGATGACGTGCCCCTCCAATGAAATATGCCATAGCAGCACCTTTTTTCGGACATCTTTCCACAAAACAAGCAGAAGGGAAGAGTATGCCGAGAATCTGTTTCTTCTCTCGTGAAGGCACAAGACCACCGAAAGCAAGCCATTGGTTATCTCCACAATCATTCAAACCAACACCAATCTGTACAACAGGCGCATAGTATAGATTGCTGAGATCTTTCATCGTATCTGCATCCACGAATGGCAGAAGCTCTGGCAATGAGTAAGCACCACAGGTTGTCACGACCTTTGAAGCGTGAATCTGATGCTGTTCACCATCTTTCTGATAGGTTATTATCCAACCTTCACCTTCTGGATTGATTTTAATTCCCTGTGCTCCAGTAGTGATGTTATCATAGCCTATAGCATTGGCAAGAGCATTTATAAGATTACTAAAACCGCCCTTTGCAGAGAATACTTTCTTAGTAGCCTTACGGTCACGGTCGGTCTTAGGAATCTTTGCCTTGGCAATACTTCCCTTGATAAAAGAACCATATTGCTGCTCGAGATTATAGAGCTTGGGAAGTGCGAGACGAACAGGTAACTTATATGGATCTCCAGCATATACCCCAGATAGGAACGGATCAACGGCATAGTTTACATACGACTTTCCAAGACGACGCTCTGCCAACGAGCCAACCGACTCGTATGGGTCATTACCTTTCTTTCGCCAAGGCTCTCCGAGAATACGAAACTTATCATGCCAAGTGAAGAGAGGTGTCTTCAATGCCGTACCAAGACCTGACGGAAGCGCATGGAATTTCTTGCCCTTCCATATAAGACGACGCTTGCTTGACTCAAGGGCAGTTTCAAGTGTACAAGCATCACCAAGTTGCTCGAAAAGCTCTGCCACCTCTGGGTGCTTAACCACACCTGTATTTGGACCACTTTCAAATGTGAAGTTGCCTATCTTCTGAGTATTAATCTGTCCGCCAATGCGGTTCTGACACTCAAGTAGCTGTATGTCCTTTCCTTTGCGGTGCAGTTCATAGGCACAAGTCATGCCTGTTATACCTGCTCCGATAATTACAATATCTTTTTTCATTTTAAATCGGCTTAGAAAATTTCTTATCCGTATTCTGCATTAGAGGATCGAGGGCTGCTGCCACATTGCGAACAAAAGGATGTCCTACTTTGGTCATCTCAATTCCGCTTTCAGTCTTTTCAAACAGACCATCAGCAGCCATATCGTTTAGTCGTGTCTCGTCATAGTGAAGTGCAGCCTTAACCTCCTCCACGCTTATCTGCATAGTAGAGGCAATCTCATTCCAATTCAGGCGATAGTTACACATAAGGCGTTCTATAACCTCCTTGGCAATACGTTCCTGTGGTGTAAGGGCATAGCCTTTGCGTGTTGTGAGCGTACCGTTAAGAGTGGCATCTATGTATTCCTGTATATCCTTCGTGTTCTGTGCATAAGTGCTATCGAGCTGGCTAATTCCCGTTGCACCAAAGGCATAAACCTGACCTGTGGTGCGACGTGTGCAATAGCCCTGGAAGTTGCGATAGAGAAGTCCTACCTCAAGAGCTTTGTAAAGTTCATCATCGGGTAGCACGAAGTGATCTAATCCTATGCTTTTGTAGCCAGCCGCATGTAGCATATCAGCGGCCTCCTCATACATTTTCTGCTTTTCTTCAGTAGCAGGAAGTCCATGTTTCTCAAGCACTTGCTGACGTTTGAACACCCAAGGCACATGACCGTAACTGAAAGTGACGAGACGGTCAGGATGCAGCAGGATAGCCTTTTCTATATTCTTTGCAAAGGATGCAGGGGTCTGATATGGAAGTCCGAAGAGGAAGTCCATATTAACAGTAGCACCAGCAGAGCGCAATATCGTCATTATCTCCTCGAGTGGCAGGTTGCTTGGTGTGCGTCCAACGGTCTCAAGCACCTTTGTATCAAGGTCTTGCACACCGATAGAGAAGCGATTGAAATGACTTTCGGTGAGTGCTATCCAGTCTTGTTCTGTGAGATAACCAGGGTGACACTCAACTGCTATCTCAGGTTTCTCTATTGTTGGAAAAAGAGAAAGCAGATGGTCGTTTATCTCCTTAAGAACAGACGCAGGCATTGCCGTCGGACTACCACCGCCGAAGTGTATTTGACTGATAGGGCGGTTTTTATCGAGGTTTGCCGTTACTATGTCTATTTCCTTATGAATAGCGTCTAAATATCTTGCCACAGTATCGCCCGTGCGTGGCAGGATGTATGAGTTACATCCGCAGTAATGGCACAGACGCTTGCAAAAAGGCATGTGGAGATAGAAGGATATCAAGGAAGTACCTTCATCATTAGAGCGACATACAGCATCAATATATTCTTCCGGCTGCATGGCGCGGAAGTAATTGGCTGGCGGATAACTCGTATAACGAGGTACGGATACGTTGTATTTATCGATTAAGTTCATGACAAAACGGCCTCTCCCCCCGCCCTCCCCCGTAGGGAGGGAGCCGATTCTAAAATGGGGGATTGCCCATGTTAATTGTTAATTATTACTTGTTAATTGTCAAATTCAAATCAACGCCCAATGTCAGAGGAGTTCCCTTCTGAGCATATTTTGCTGATGACACGAAATAATAGCTGTGATACTTGGTGTTGCTCAGGTTCTTGCCCCAGAAAGCTATACCGAGCTTGCCTTTCCTCAACTCAACGCGGGCACTTGGCAGGAAATAGAGGTGCTGGCATACAGCATTATCATCAAGCCAATAGAGCTTACCTACACCATTAAGACCAGCAGAGAACGTGATTGCATCAAAAGTTCCTACATTACGGAGACTGTAGTTGGCATTGAGAGCAAATGTGTTGCGTGGTACCATAGGCACCATATTACCAGAGTAATCGGCAGTTGCACTCTTCTGATAATCAAGGAACTGAGCGTATGTATAGCCATAGTTCACCTGAATGGTGAAGTCTGCGATAGGACGACAGGTCAAAGAAAGCTCCATGCCTTTACTATTTGAATGTCCAGCATTATTTATCACATTACCAACACCTGGCACGGTCTGAGTGATATGCTGATTCTTCCAGTCAATATAGAAGAGAGTCAATTCGCCTGAGAATGTGTGACTTGCATTTGCCACCTTAGCACCAACCTCATAGTTCCAGTTATGCTCAGGATCATAAGTGCGGTCATCCTCAGTAGGAATCGTGGCATTAAAGCCACCGCCCTTATAGCCCTTGGTTATGTTGGCAAAGAGCATATTCTCCTTATTAAATTTATAAGAGAGTCCAAAGCGAGGAATAAGTTCCGTGAACTTCAAAGACTCTGTAAATGGCTGACCTACAGGCTGAGTTGTATTGTCCTCGTGATTGAACTGAGTGCGTGAGTAATCCATACTGTTATACTCATGATCAAGGCGCAATCCTACGGTAGCAGAGAGACCTCCAACGAGATTATATGAACCTTGCGCAAAGAATGCAATACCACGTAATGGATTATCATACAAAGAGCGTTGCTCATAGCCCTTGGTTATATAGTCGGTACCTTGATCCTGAGTGCCCCATTGGCTAAAGAGGAATGTACCTGCAACCCACTGAAACTTGCCGTCGTGCTCAGACTTAAGCGTAAGTTCCTCGCTGATAACATTATGACGAATGCCATTTGTTACGAAGTATGTATCATTTGCGGTAAAGTCCTGATCCACTTCCTGATCATCACGAATGTACTGAAAGGATGTCTGGCTATTCAAACTCCACAAATCGCTTGTATAGTTAGCCGTGAAGCCTGTGCCAGAAATCAAGCGCTTGTAGCCGCATGGACGGTTGTAATTGATATCTGAAAGCACATCTGTCTCTGGATCATATACGGAATATGCATAGCCGCCCTGATTGAGATAGTCAAGACTTGAAGACAGACGGAGCATCCAATGCTTGGCAGGCTTGTAATGCAACGCTATGCGACCACCGCCCGCATTCAGCTTATCGGCTTTCTTTCCGAGTGTCACGTTATCGAAATAGCCATCGCAATGCTCATAGTAACCACTTGCGTTGAAACCGAACTGTTCGCTGAGCAGAGAATAATGTGATGCCTGAGCCTTAACGGTGTTGTAGTTGCCATAGCGAAGACGCACCTTAGTTCCCTGATAGTCGAATGGCGTGTAGTTATACACATTTATCACACCACCTATCGTATTACGACCATAGAGCGTACCCTGCGGACCACGGAAAACCTCAATAGCCTTGACATCGAGCATATCAGCATTGAAGGCAGATAGTTCGAAGTGAGGCATACCGTCAACGTAATATCCTACGGCAGTTCCCTTCACCTTTGAGTAGATACCACGCATGATAATAGGGGTGGTCTGTCGCGAGCCGTACTCAGGAATGAATATGTTAGGCAACTGTGAAGAAAGGTCCTCGATATTACCTATCTGATTTGTCTGAATCTGATGGCTACCCATCACGGAGACAGACGAAGGTGTGAGATTATGCTTGTTCACCTTTGTGCCTACGATTGAGACATTCTTCAGCGTAACATTATCAAAAACACTATCTTTAGTCTCTATGTTTTCTGCCTGTGTTGTTGTTATTCCTGAAATTGTCAATACGGCCGTTAAAGCCACTGTATTCTTTGTTGTCATACCTTTTTCTACTATTATCTTTTCGGGTGCAAAATTAACAATTTTTATCCATATATGAAATCCTCATTTGTATGGATTTTTCTCGTTCTATCACAAAAAATCCTGTAATATCAGACACACACCTATCATTTTAGGTATTGTTTTCATAAGATGATGAACAAAATACTAATTTTTAAGTATTGGAAAATTTTGAAAGATTACGTAACTTTGCACCCGAAAACAAATATAAACAAAATGAGGTCTAAGATTGTATTTTTATCGCTGATAACAACGATGAATGTATCGGCTCAGGAAAGCGAAAATGCCGATACAAGTTACGTTTACAGGAAGGATCTGGACGGTGTTACCGTTGTTGCTCACAACGAAATCCGAAAGATGCGTGAAGCTGCTATGCCTGTAACAGTATTGGGGAAACGACAGTTGGAAGGAACAACAACAAGTATTAATGATGCGCTTGCACGAACCGCTGGTATTGCGATACGAAGTACCGGAGGTGTAGGTAGTGCCTCACGAATATCCGTGCGCGGTCTTGAAGGAAAACGAATGGGAGTTTATATTGACGAGGCTGCCATAGGTCAGCTAAGCGACTATGTTTCGCTTAATGACATCCCTACAGATATGATTGAGCGCATAGAGGTATATAAAGGTATAGTGCCATATCGTTTTGGAGGCTCTGCCTTAGGTGGTGCCGTGAATGTAGTGACAAAGGAATATCCACCTGTATATCTGGATGCAAGCTATGAGATTGCATCTTTCAATACACATAAACTGAACTTTGCATTCAAGAGAACAGATAACAATTCCGGCTTGCAATTCGGATTTGGAGGCTGTCTGACATATTCGGACAACAGCTATAAGATGCATCTTCAGAATCTCGACAACCGCGTAGTAGAGCGTGATCACGACCAGTTCAAGAAGGCGATGCTCGGAGGGTCGATAAAAGCCACGAAATGGTATTTCGACGAGGCTAAGCTCGAACTTGTGTTCTTGGCTACGAGAGCTGAGATTCAAGGCATTGACAGCGACATCCGCGAGGCTTACAATCACGGAATGTCAGGAATAGCCGCCCTAACCCTCAAGCGCGACAATTTCCTTGTTGACGGTCTCGACCTCGATTTTGACGGATGCTTTAGCTATGGCAAGAATGGTTTATGCGACAAGGCAATGTCACGCTATGACTGGGATGGCAACAGATACACCCCTGTTACAATCTATGGAGGAGAACAGGGTACCTATGCTTCTGACTCAGACAACCGCACTCACGACTATGTTGGCAAGCTAAATCTGAACTATCTGTTGAATGAACATCACTCATTCAACATCAACCTCTATGCCACCCATACAAGGCAGAATCCTGAAAACGAGCTTATGGATAAGAGTTTCGGCTATCAGACAAACTTCCGAAGCAAAATGAGCAGTTTCACTACAGGTTTCTCATACGACCTTACCCTGTTCAACGGAAAGTTCATGAGTGCCACGACTCTCAAGAACTTCAACTACAGTTCTGACACAAAGGTGCTTGAATATACCCGCATAAACGAACCGAAAGATGTAAGTATTAACCGCAACTACTGGGGCATTAGCGAGGCTATGCGATATAAGATAACCAATGACATTATGGCTAAGATTGCGGTTAGCTCTGAGGTTCGCATCCCTACAGCCGAGGAACTTACGGGCAACGGCTATTCTATACTTCCTGCAACTAATCTTGAACCAGAACGATGCAAGGGATTGACAGGTGGATTTATCTATCACCATACCAATTCGTATGGCTTTATTGAGATAGAAGCAAACTATTTCCTCAACCAGCTCGACGATATGATTCGCTATCAGGCTGACATGATTCCGTCTATGGCTCGCTATGCCAACTTCGGAAAGGTCGTTACCAAAGGAGCGGAGATTGACATCAAGGGCGATGTAACGTCATTCCTTTATTGCTATGTAAATAGCACCTATCAGGATCTCCGCGACAAGCGCAAGCATGAGGTGGGATCTACGGCAGCAAATCCTACATACAACAAGCGTATGCCTAACATCCCTTACTTCCTTGCAAACTTCGGCATTGAATTGCACAAGGAGAATCTCTTCGGAGGCAAGGAGCAGAACAGCCGTTTCCTCCTCGATGCCTCATACATCCACGAGTATTTCTATGACTTTGAGATGAGTAAGTATCAGGATCGTAAAATCCCTACATCACTCACTTTTGATACTGGCATAGAGCATAGCTTCGGCAACAACCGTTGGACTCTTTCTTTCAAGCTAAAGAACCTTACGGACAGGGTTGTATATTCAGACTTGAACCGCCCACTTCCAGGAAGAAATATCGCATTTAAGGTTAAGTATATAATGAAGTAAAGCCCCACCCCCTTTCCCCTCCCATAAAGGGAGGGGAGTAGTTAGTATTTTCAAATCAAAACAAATATATAAACATGCAAAAGAAACTTTCAAACATCCTTCCATCCGGAAAGGCTTGGTTAGGCATTATGGCAATGGCATTAACAGTATGCTTTACAGCCTGCGACAGCGACGATGATCCAGCAGTAGAACCAGGAACATCAACAAACGGTAGAATCCTGTTCTCAACTACAGTAACTAACCCAGCAGGCGATAGCGGTAGTGGCTATCTTCAGGCTGTAGGCAAGTTGGGCGATGGCGTGAACTACACCAATGCCAATGCCCTGCCTCTCGGCTTCGGTTCTTACCCATGCGTCTGCAAAAGCGGTAATATCTATGTATTCCCAGACTATATGGGAGGTACAGAGATGAAACTCAAGCGTTATATCCTCAACGACAAGAACGAACTGGAACTCAAGGGCTCTATGACTCTTCCTGCCAACTCAAGTGCAGCTATCGTTGTAGAGGCAAACGACGAGAAGGCATACGTTTGTTGCCAGAGCCTCAACCTTATCATCACCTTCAACCCTAAGACGATGAAGGAGATTTCACGCATCGACCTCACAAGTCTCAGCAACGAAGGCGTTTCTGCATTTCCTGGTGCTCTCTACATCCGCGATGGCATTCTATTTGTTGGTCTTGAACAGTATAACGCACAATGGATGCCTCAGGAAAACGCTTTGGAAATGGCTCTTTACAATGTATCTGACGATAAGTTCATCAAGAAGATACGCAACACTTCCCTCGAACTTTGCGGCCCTACTCGCCCTATCGACAACCAGTCTATCTTTGAGGACGAGAAAGGTGATATCTACATCAACTGCACAGGTTCATTCGGCTACATCCCAACTCTCAACTCTGGTATGGCACGTATCAAGAAGGGTGAGACTGAGTTTGACGAGTCTTATAAATTCAATTTTTCAACGACCAAGGTCAGCGGTTTGAGTTGCGACTATATTAACGTACTGTTGATGTGCCGTTATGTTGGTAACGGAAAGATGTACACATACGGCTATGCCTATGCCCTTGACCCTACAAACACCAACACATACCTTGCACGTATCGGTGTTCCTGTATTGATAGACCTTTACAACAAGACGGCAAAAGTTATTGAAGGACTTCCACGTTCAAACGGTCATGGCGTTGCTATGGGACGCTATGGCAATAAAATGGTTTACGGCTCAGCAAACGATGAATATAATGGTTTCTCTACAGTTGATATCAACACAGGAAAGGTAGAGACAAAGGTAGCAACAGTAGAAGGATACCCTTCATTCTTCTACAGCTTCGAATAGTTTATACTACACCTGCCCAATATCGCTGTCAAATCGCTTTTCTGCGGTTTCTCAGCGATATTTTTTTCGTTACACCTAAATTTCTATTTTATGGAATACAAAAAAGCAGTCACGAAAATCGCAACTGCTTTCTTTATGTAGCGGGACCGGGCTACGATCCCGGGACCTCCGGATTATGAATCCGACGCTCTAACCAACTGAGCTATCCCGCCAACACTCAATTTCTGCTATTGCATTACTGCTCTAACTGAATTGCGGGTGCAAAGGTAAGCATTATTTTTGAATCCTGCAAATTTTTCGATGTTTTTTTTCTTGCAACCACCGTTTTTTTGTGGTTTACGCAGAAAAAAGTAACAAACCATATACATTCTCCTCGTTTTATGATATTATCCTTCAAGGAGAATTCCAGAGATTTAAAATAAGATATTCTATTTCTTATTATCCCTATGTTTACTTTAGAAAGTATATATACAAGTCAATCAAAAGGATTACTAATACGAGTATCAGTACCCATACCATCCAGCGAATGTGCTTCACGCGCCTTGGCCGTTCAAGGTGTGGCACATAGACTTCATCCTTGTCATCGTGATGATGGTGATGATGATGGTGGTGATGGTGCTCAGAAGAAGTTATGCCCAGAGTTGACTTTATTTCTTTAGACTCACTCATCGCGTATAAAAAATTGGTTTCTGAGGGCAAATGTACTAATATTCTGTTAGAAAACTGAGTATTATCAATTAAATATTATTAAAAAAGAAAAAAAGCTCCTATTTTTGTTCTCTTTCGTGGAAAAATGAGTAACTTTGTACCCTAAAAGATACTTAAATATTTAAGATAACATTTTTTATGGCAGAAACAAAAAAGATTAAGACTGCACTTGTATCAGTCTTTCACAAGGATGGACTCGATGAGCTCCTTAAGGAATTGAACAATCAGGGCGTAAAGTTCCTCTCTACTGGTGGTACACAGTCATTCATTGAGTCACTTGGCTATGAGTGTCAAGCTGTTGAGGATCTCACTACCTATCCAAGCATTCTTGGCGGTCGTGTAAAGACTCTTCACCCTAAGGTGTTCGGAGGTATTCTCGGTCGTCGTGAGAACGAAGGCGACAAGGAGCAGATGGCCAAGTATGAGATTCCAGAGATTGACCTCGTCATCGTTGACCTCTATCCATTCGAGCAAACTGTCGCAAGCGGTGCTTCTCAGGCAGAAATCATTGAGAAGATTGACATAGGCGGCATCTCTCTTATCCGTGCCGGAGCTAAGAACTTCAACGACGTGGTTATCATCCCTTCAAAGGCTGAGTATCCAATCCTTCTTGACATCGTGAAGAAGCAGGGCGCAGCTACAACACTTGACCAGCGTCGTGATTTCGCTACACGTGCATTCGGTGTTTCAAGCCACTATGATACAGCTATCAACGCTTGGTTTGAGAGCACAAAGTAAAAACAATTTACTATTTGACGATTTACTATTTACTATTGAATCGTAAATTTTTTAAAAAATAGTACATAAATCGTAAATAGTAAATAGTTAAATAGTAAATCTAATATATCTGAAATAAATAGAAATGGGATTTTTCTCTTTTGTACAAGAAATAGCCATGGACCTTGGCACCGCTAACACCATCATTATCAGCAATGATAAGATTGTGGTTGACGAGCCATCAGTAGTGGCACTTGACCGTCGCACCAACGAGATGATCGCTGTTGGTGACCGTGCCAAGAGCATGTACGAGAAGACACACGACAATATCCGTACCGTCCGCCCATTGAAGGATGGTGTGATTGCAGACTTCTCTGCCTGTGAGAAGATGATGCGTGGACTCATCAGAATGGTACACTCAGGTCGTCATCTTTTCTCTCCTTCACTACGTATGGTTATCGGCGTACCTTCTGGTTCTACTGAGGTTGAGTTGCGTGCCGTACGTGACTCTGCCGAGCATGCTGACGGTCGTGACGTATATCTGATATTCGAGCCAATGGCTGCAGCCATTGGTATTGGCGTGGATGTTGAGGCTCCAGAGGGTAACATGATTGTGGATATCGGTGGTGGTTCTACAGAGATTGCCGTAATCTCTCTCGGTGGCATCGTAAGCAATAACTCTATTCGTGTAGCTGGTGACGAACTCACCTCCGACATTCAGGAGTATATGGCACGTCAGCATAACGTGAAGGTATCAGAACGTATGGCTGAGCGTATAAAGATTCATGTAGGTTCAGCCCTTACTGATCTTGGTGACGAGGCTCCAGAGGATTATATCGTACATGGTCCTAACCGTATCACAGCCCTACCTATGGAGGTGCCTGTATGCTATCAGGAGATTGCTCACTGTATCGACAAAACCGTGGCAAAGATCGAGAATGCAGTTCTCTCTGCTCTTGAGAACACTCCACCTGAGCTTTATGCCGACATCGTGAAGAACGGTATCTACCTTAGTGGCGGTGGTGCACTCCTCCGTGGTTTGGATGCACGTCTGCAGAATAAGATTGGCATTCCTTTCCATATTGCAGAGGATCCATTGCACAGCGTAGCAAAAGGTGCTGGTATAGCCCTCAAGAACATTGACCGCTTCTCATTCCTTATGAGATAAAGTTGATGCGGATACATAAAAACGCAAAGACGCAAAGTTAATATCAGAAACACGGAAATCACAGAATAGACCAAACATACGTTTCTCTTGTGCTTTCCGTGTTCGTGAAATAAAGACTTTGCGTCTCTGTGTCTTTACGTTTGATTACACTTCAAATAAAAAGATCAAGGCTTTGAACAACCTATTTGATTTCATACTTCGATACATCAGCTGGTTTGTATTCCTTATTTGCGAAATTATTAGTCTGGTGCTACTCTTCACCTACAACAACTATCAGGGTAGCATCTGGATGTCGTCTGCAAATGTTGTTACAGGCAAGGTGTATGAGGTTAATGCCGGAGTGGAGCAATTTTTCTCTCTTACTGATATCAATGAGCAACTGTCTAAGCGCAACCTGTACCTTGAACAGAGGGTGCAGGATTTGACCTCACAGATAGCAGCACAGACCGGCGACTCTTCACTTATGAAGTTTGAGAACTACGAACTGATGAAGAAATTCAATCTTATATCAGCTAAGGTTGTGTCAAATTCCATTAACAAACGCAACAATCTCATCACTATTGACAAAGGTGAGATTGACGGTGTGCGTAAAGACATGGGGGTGGCATGTGGATCAGGTGTCGTAGGCATCGTGTTTATGACAGGTCGCCACTACTCCGTAGTAATGCCCATCCTTAATTCCAATTCAAGCATCAGTTGCACCATCAACAAGCGTGGATATTTCGGTTATCTTCATTGGACAGGCGGCAACAGCCGTATAGCCTTTATGGATGAGGTGCCTCGTCACGCTCATTTCAACCTTTACGACAAAGTTGTGACAAGTGGCTATTCATCCGTTTTCCCTCCTGGCATCGAGATCGGCAAAATAATCCATGTATATAATTCTTCCGATGGTCTGTCATATAGATGTATGGTGGAATTATCAACAAACTTCGCCAAGCTTCGTGATGTAAGTGTTATTGACGATGCGCAGATGAAGGAGAGAATTGACATTCTTCGAGCAGCACAGGATTCACTGGAAAAGAAATAAGCAAAATGAGTATAGATCTTATTCGCCGTATTGGTCTGATGATATTATTCACATTGGTGCAGGTTCACATTCTGAACCATATCCATTTGTTTAACGTAGCCACTCCGCTGGTTTACGTTTACTTCATATTGCTTTTTCCTCGCAACCATCAGCGATGGCTATCAATACTTCTGGCATTTTTCTTTGGTCTGACACTGGACTCATTTAGCAACACTCCGGGAGAAACGGCCTTTGCACTTACCCTTACAGCATTTCTCCAGCCTTACGTTCTCGAACTTTATCTCGAAAGAGACGATTCTGACGATTTCTCTCCGAGCATGGCAAATATGGGATTCGTAAAGTATTCCACATACGTTCTGCTACTCACGTTCGTTTTTTGCTTCACATTATTCTCTTTAGAAGCGTTCTCCTTCTTTAACTGGATCCAGTGGTTGCTGTGTATCCTTGGAAGCTGGGGCGTTACCTCTATCATGATTATTGCGATTGATTCAGTAAGGAAATAGGATTATGCATAATCTGGATTATAGAAAATACGTCATAGGTGGTATAGCTGTGGTTATTGTCATAGTCTATACCATTCGATTGTTCGTACTCCAGATTATGAGTGACGACTACCGCAAATCCGCCGATTCAAATGCTTTCCTGAAGAAGATTGAATATCCTTCACGAGGTGTAATATCCGACCGTAATGGCGAACTGCTTGTGTATAATCAACCTGCCTATGACATCATGGTCGTTATGAACGAGGCTAAGGACCGTCTTGACACCCTTGAATTCTGTCAGGCACTCGGCATCTCGAAAGCGTATTTCATCAAGAGAATGAACGACATCAAGGACCGAAGCAAGAACCCTGGCTATTCTCGCTTTACCCAGCAGCTGTTCATGGCACAGCTATCCAATCAGGACTTTAGCGTGTTCCGAGAAAAACTTTTCCGCTTTCCGGGCTTCTACATACAACAGCGTAGCATAAGACAATACCAATATCCATATGCGGCTCATGTTCTTGGCGATGTGGCAGAGGTTTCAGAGTCAGATATAGAGAATGATGACTACTATCAGGCAGGTGATTTCATCGGAAAACTTGGTATTGAGCGTTATTACGAAAAGCAACTCCGAGGCGAGAAAGGTGTTCAGATTCTTCTGCGTGATGCTCATGGAAGAATCAAGGGTAAATATCAGGACGGTAAGTATGACAGCCGACCTGTAGCCGGAAAGGACCTTACGCTGAGTATTGACATAAAACTACAGGCACTTGGAGAACGACTTCTTGAAGGTAAGATAGGAAGTATTGTGGCTATCGAACCTGCCACAGGCGAGGTCCTATGCATGGTCTCTTCTCCAACTTACGACCCACGACTTATGGTGGGCAGACAACGAGGCAAGAACCACCGCATGCTTTCTGCCAATGTGTGGAAGCCCTTGCTCAACCGAAGTATAATGGGACAATATCCTCCGGGTTCTACGTTCAAGACCTCTCAGGCTCTCACATACATGACAGAGGGTATTATCTCCCCAGGCACGGCATTCTCATGCGCTCACGGTTTCTCTTTCAAGGGACTTCACGTAGGCTGCCACG
The DNA here is from genome assembly GCA_902801425.1 of uncultured Bacteroidales bacterium. Taxonomy (GTDB): domain Bacteria; phylum Bacteroidota; class Bacteroidia; order Bacteroidales; family Bacteroidaceae; genus Prevotella. The sequence goes on from CADCIQ010000024.1 coordinate 25,279, forward strand.
GTCACGGCTCTCCACTTGCTATCGTTGATGCCCTCTCAACATCATGTAATGCATATTTCTGTTGGGGACTCTATTATATGATAGGTAACAGAAAGAAATATCGCTCTGCCCACGATGCCATGAACGTATGGCGCGACTATATGGTGTCTATGGGCTTCGGATATAAGCTCGGCATTGACCTTCCGGGCGAGAAACGAGGACTTATCCCTAATGGTGACTATTACAACAACGCATATAAAGGTTCCTGGAATGGCCTGACGGTTATCTCTATCAGTATCGGACAAGGCGAGGTAAACCTGACGCCTTTGCAGATTGCAAATCTCGGTGCTACGATTGCCAACCGTGGATATTATATAACTCCTCATGTAGTGAAGAAGATAAGGGGCGAGGAACTTGATTCTACCTTTACACAGAAACACTACACCAAGGCAAGCAGAAGTTCCTACGACTGGGTAGTGAAAGGTATGCGTTCTTCAGTTATAAAAGGAACGTGTAAGGCAGCCAACAGGGCTGACTATCTGGTATGTGGAAAGACCGGTACGGCTCAGAACCGCGGACAAGACCACTCCGTATTTATGGGATTTGCCCCAATGGACGATCCGAAGATTGCAATAGCCGTATATGTGGAGAACGGAGGTTTCGGTGCTGACTATGGCGTTCCAATCGGCTCATTAATGATGGAACAGTATATCAACGGCAAACTGTCTCCTTCATCTGAAACTCAGGCTTCCGTGTTCCAGCATAAGAGAATAGCATACGGATCGAGAAACAGGTAGGCCTAACCAAGCCTTCCCAAAGGGAAGGATGTTAGATAGTAACATTTCACAAAAAGACAAAATACAACCAAGCCTTCTTGAAAGATAGGTATAAAACTCTAAATGTATAAAACATCCTTCCCTTTGGGAAGGCTTGGTTAGGCTAAAGATGGCACAACGTAAAACAAATCAGCAAGGAATCCTTGCATCGCTCGATTGGGTTACAATCGCAATCTATCTGGTACTTTTAGTATTCGGATGGATTAGCGTGTGTGGTGCCAGCTATAACTACGGCGATGAGGATATCTTCTCAATGTCAACTCGTAGCGGTATGCAGATTATGTGGATTGGCACGAGTATCTGCCTCGGCTTTGTCATCCTTATGACAGATGATCGACTGTACGATACATTCTCGTATGTCATCTACGGATTAATGATGCTACTGCTCTTTGCCACGATATTCAATCCCCACGAAATCAAGGGTTCGCGATCGTGGCTCGTCATGGGACCATTACGAATACAACCAGCCGAATTTGCAAAGTTCGCCACGGCATTAGCAATCTCCAAACTGATGTCCACATACGGCTTTGACCTTAACAAATGGCGCGACTTAGCTATCGCCTGTGGCATCATCGTCTTCCCAATGCTTCTTATCATAGGACAGAAAGAAACAGGTTCTGCACTTGTATATTCTGCCTTTTTCCTTATGCTATATCGAGAAGGAATGTCAGGAAGCTTCCTGTTTACGGGTGTAGCTATGATTATCTATTTCATAGTCGGCATTCGCTTTGCAGATGTTATGCTATGGGATATGCCCGCCTCTGTTGGTAAATTCTCTGTACTTCTGATGGTGCAGATATTCACAGCCGCCCTTGTTGAGATTTATTGTCACGACAGACAGCGTGCACTTATAGTATTATATGCCACCCTCGGAATAACGCTTGGTGCTGTCCTGTTCTCTGAATATGTAATTCACTTCGACATAGTATGGGTACAGCTGACACTTAGCATAATCACGGTCATATACCTTATTTATATAGGATTGGAATGGCGAATAAAGGAGTTCTTTTTCATCTCCTTGTTTACAGTTGGAAGTATAGCATTCTTCTATTCAGCCGACTATGTTTTGAACAATGTTATGCAGCCTCACCAGCGAGTACGTATCAACGTATTGCTTGGTTTGGAGGAAGACCTTGCAGGAGCCGGATATAACGTGCACCAAAGTGAGATTGCCATAGGTTCTGGTGGTCTTGAGGGAAAGGGATTCCTCAACGGCACACAGACTAAGCTGAAGTTCGTGCCAGAACAGGACACAGACTTCATCTTCTGTACCGTAGGCGAAGAAGAAGGTTTTGTAGGCTCTGCGGGCGTTCTGCTATTGTTCCTCGCCCTTATCCTGAGACTTATCCACGTAGCCGAGCGACAACCATTCAAGTTCGGACGAGTCTATGGCTATTGCGTGCTGAGCATCTTCCTTTTCCATGTCTTCGTAAACGTAGGTATGGTACTCGGTCTCACGCCTGTCATCGGCATCCCCCTACCCTTCTTCAGCTATGGTGGCTCAAGTCTCTGGGGCTTCACCATCCTCCTGTTTATCTTCTTGAGAATAGATGCAGGAAGAAATCTGATTAGGACGTAGAATTCCTTTGGAACATGCTTTTTTCGTCAAGTTCACTTCAATCAGTTCCTATCTTGAAAGAAACTGCTTAATATATAATTGAGATATGGAATACAAAAAGCCCTCTGATTGCTCAGGGGGCTATTATATTGAATTTGTTTTAATCAATACTAAATTGCGAGAAACAAACGTGTCATTTGTATTTCTCCTCTAAATACTGATAATAGGCCTCACGAGCATTTATGTCATCTTCCGCAACGGGTTCACCTGCCCCTAACAGACTGAGCACAACATCTGGAACTGGTTGTTCTCCAGCAGCCTTACTATGCTTGACAAAGTGCACGAGGAAATTCTCAATGACAGACGGCAAACTCAGTCCCTGCTGTTGAGCATAGACAGAAGCCTGTTTGTAAAGTTGAGAGTTTATAGCTATTTCCATAATTGAAACTATTTGTATTCGTGTGCAAAGATACAAAATATTTCTTATTTCCCAAAGGAAACAGAATATTTTTTGACGACTCCCTGATTTAGGGAGTCGTCAATCTACAATTTGCCTTACAGAATAGATGCAGGAAGAAATCTGATTAGAACGTAAAAAAGGAATACATAAAACCACCGCCTTGTTTCAAGGCGGTGGTTTTATATTTCAACAAACTAAAATATTCACTTTCCTTTTATAACAGAATAAGGTTGAAGCTTAATCTTCAACCCTATTCTGTTTAATACATGCCAAAACCATTCCCAACTCAACAAACAGTATCAGATATGGCGAACCGACTGTAGGTATATTTGATAACACACAGAACGTATCACAGAGTGACTCCACAACAACAACGAAAGACAATCCAATACCTAATAGCCTGAGAGACAGATTGTCAGAAGTGCGCAATTTCTTATATATCTGAAAAGCACAACAAACAAAGATTGCATTTGGAACAATTAGCATATAGTTTCCAAACATCTTCTGTAATGTCATATACGAATATGCCAATGTTCCTTGCGGAAACAATATCGAGTCTTTTCCCATGTCTTGCAATATTGACAACCCTATCAAAAGTAAGTTAGTCATTACAAGCGCAATAACCTTATATCCCCTGGAAAGATTCTTGATGTTTAGAATCATAGCCGATGTTGCAACAATCACAATTCCCAAAAGATAATATGGATGACATTTTGCAGAGCAAATATTCAGCCACACACTATCTGGGGCTACAATATTTATCACCAAAAGTACACATTCCATAATAAACAGAATCGGTACAGCCAAAGCAAACTTACTGACAGGAATCTTTGCCAACAGGACAGCAGCCACACACCCCACGAGAGCATACAATATACTATAGACAAGCGAATTACTGCCCATTACAGCAAGAACACATATTACAAACATGGCAATCCATACTTGATGACTTGCCACAAAATATTGTTTCAAATTTCTTTCCATTATATCGAGTTTTAAATTTATAATTATCCTAATACCCATGTATCACAATAATAATAATAGACTAATCAAACTAATGTTGCTTAACCTATTATTATCTTTTTCAACACACAATAATCTTACTGATCATTCTTCAGCATCTTCATCGTCAGCATCTTCTTCATCGTCAGCATCTTCTTCATCATCATCGTCATCATCAGTAACACATGAGATAGTGTTACCTGTATCACATGATGCACTACTCGAAGAATTCCTGTTCCTTAGCCATTCACCAACGATGATTGTAGCGATCCCACCAACGAGAAGCATTACTTGCATTTTACTACCTTTTGTCATAAAAATCGATTTTTTAAGATGTTAAATAATTATTCTATCACCCTTAAGGAACTAAACCTTTTTCAGACGGAAAACTATTTTAACATCCATCTAATCTGCAACAACACAAGGTTTTACATTCACTTCTCGCTTCCTGAGTTAGATGATGTACCACAAGGCAGCTTCTTTGTCTTTAGCCACTCACCAATGAGGATTACCATCTCACCAGCAAGATGCATCAACAACTCTTTCTTTTCTTTGCTCATTGTTCTTATTTTTTTGAGTAAAACATTTATGCTTATCACCATTAAGAACTTGAGCCTTTTTCAGACGGAAAACCAACTTAACGAATCGATTTCCGCCCCAACAAAGATTTAATACCCTTAATCAAATGACCAGGATTTTCCTAGGTTAGAGGACTTCCGCAACGCAGACATTACACTACTTGGGAGGCATATAACCGACGAATAACTTACTGCATGTATAACAACAAAGAGCACGATGATTGTATATTATTCTATTATGAATATCTGTATAAAGAAATTGAGCCTTTATTTGACATAAAGGCTCAATTTATAACTATTAGTAAAGTTTCGATAACTTTTTATCTGATTATCTGAAATCAAGTGGCAAGCAGGGGAGGGAGAAACATCACCAATTACCTATGCAATGACGCAAGCGACGGGAGGTATTGATGGCTCGTAGCCCGTTCGGGGCAAAATCACCCAATTCTGGATAATTATACTTCGCATCTTGCTTTCTCGACTTATTCACAAGGAAAGCTAATAAACCTACTGCCCCAGCCCCTCCAACAACGTACTTCCAACTTATTTTACTCACTGTCGCATTGTGATTATTATTCGTTCTTTCTATGGATGAGGCTAAATTAGCAATTATACCAATAAGCTGATCCCGCTGTTTTTCTGTAAATTTGTCATTTTCTGACATATCACAAATTTTACTTATTACTCTGTAAGTAGTTGCCAGAGTTTCCTTGTAACCATCCGTTGTTAAAGACATCTCAGTCTTTATGATTTCAGAAAATTCTTCAAGAAATGGTTTTGATAATGGTACAATTTTTTGCAAATCCTCAATAGATAATGTATTACCATTTGCCTTTAAGAAATTAAAAAACAAATGAGCATTCTCTCTTGGAGAATCACCAAATTGAAAGTTAGTTGCTGTTTTCATATTGTTTTTGTTTTTAAGATTATCCTCTGCACTATTGCTTTGGATTTCTGGTGCAAAGGTACGAATATTTTTCAATTTGTCAAAATAAGCATCGCTTTGCGACGCTGGTTTTAAGATTATTTAACCTCCCATCCTTCCATAAACTTCCATTTTTTATATAATTTCCAATATTTCACGACCAAAACTTTTATAAATCATAGACGTTTCAACCAACAACTACATATCACTCTTTGCATAAAAAAGTATAAATATTTGTTCGTTTAATAAAAAAACATTATCTTTGCATACAAAAAATATATGAATACAAATATTGAAGAAAATACAAATACTCTAGAAATCATAAAAACAAGATTGGAGTTGATGGGAACATCACAGTCGCAGTTTGCAAAATGTGTATCCTCGACTCCTACACAAATGAGTCTTTTCCTCAGGGGAAAAGGCTCTCTACCTACAGAAAGCCTCATAAAAAGCTTGAAGTTTGTAGGTGTCGATTTGTCTATGTATTCAAAAAGGACAAAGCTTGCCAAAGAAGTTGCGGATTATTTACTTTCTAGAAATATATCCTCCATTGACGAATGGACAAAAGATAATTTGGCAACATTCACTCAAAAAGATTCAATATTACTTTTTTTTGATGTACAATCAGAAAACGAATATAAGAAACTAATAGACTCAGGAATAATTGACATAGAATCCACATTTCCATATTTTAAAGCTTTAGTATCGTATTATCTATCTTTAAACAAGGTAAAACCAACAGCAAGTAAAGCCAAACAGGAATTGTCGAAAATACTCCCCCCACAATATGAATATGCTATTGGAGCTCTGAGCCTTGCTGCTCTAATTTTTAAGGCCTTTAATACTAAAATAGAAATAGATGAAAATAAAAATAATCAATCGGGAGCTATAGCATTATTTTCAAAAAAAATAAAAAAGTCCTCTTTACTTGCAAAAGCTATGGAGTATATAAAAAGTAACGATCTCAACACATAATCATTCAATAGATGACTATTATATATGATTTTCTTTTTTTTCTGCAAAATCGCATATCAAGCATCAATTAACGCGATTTTGTCATCTCTTTTTATTCTCTTCTAAGTCAAGTCAATTATAACTTCTATATGCGGATATGTGACGATATTATAATTCATCAAGCAAACTCTCGGCTGGACGTCCTTTTAGTTTGCCAACCTTAATAAGCTTAACATTATCGCACATTTCCTGAACATCATTCAAATACTCACTATGCGGTTTCTCTGGTTGCTGCATCCTCATAATCTTATGATTTAATCCTGGGGGCAGGATGTAAACATTTTTTCTGATTTCACCAAATTTCATTATATTTATTTCTTCTTTTTGTAGTCAATTTTTCCAAAGCACAACATTTTGTGATTTTCTTGCACATTTTTTCTTTTTCTTCCGGAAAAAGTAGTAACTTTGCAGGCAGTAACAAGGTAGATACTCCATCGTTACTCCATCGTTACTCCATCGCAAGTCCATCGTTTCGATGTAGTATCTATGGACAAACGATGATGAAACGATGGGGTATATTAAGAATAAGAACTAATTATTTTAGAAAGGAAAAGATATGGTTAAAGTAAAATCTTCATTTGGGAAAGTGTCAGGAAAGAATGCAAATACCATTTATTACGAGGTGAATGGTGAGACTATTGGCAGGTCTAAACCTGCAAAAATGGGCAACCCTAAGACCGAGGCGCAGATGAAACAGCGCATCAAGATGAATAATATCCTTAACATGTACAAATACATCAAGGGGTATTTGCAGCAGAATTTTGAGGGTATCATAGGCAATAAGAATGCGTCGAGCTTTTTCCGAAGCTATAATCTTATGAAGACTCCCGTCTGGCTGACGAAGGGGCAGAAGGAGTCGTACAAGTTTGTGCTTGCTCCATACGTGGTGGCTCAGGACGTATTACTTCCGTTAATTATGAGTTTAGGGATGGTTTGTTCGTTTCTGATATTAATGTCGGAGATTTGGAAATGAATGATGAGACGAAGGAGAGTGTTCTTTCGTCTGTTGTTTGTGCCAATAATGAGGGTTGGACGAATAATGACTCCTTGCAGGTGATTCTGTTGAGACAGAAACGTGTAGCTTCATTAGATGAGGAGATTGCACATCCAACGTGCTGTTCGATTGTCGTTAGCCTTGACAAGGCAAGCGCAACGAAGATTGGCGAGATTCCTGTGCTTGAAAGCCTATCGAATATGTCTCGCTTCTCACTTTGTTCCGTTGACGGCAAATTGGCGGTAAGGGTTGAGGATTCGGAAGAATACACATACGCCTTTGCCGCGGTTCATGGTCGTGGACAAAGCAGAGACAAAATCGTTTCCTCTCAGCAATTATGCCTTAGCGATAATGCCTTGTACGATAGCTATTGCAGCAAAGAGGCATTTGACAAGGCATACAAGAGCTATAAGTAATTAACGTCAGATTGACAAACGAATTCCTGTTTAGATAAAGAACAGGAAAAAGCCGCCCAAGGAATAATCCTCAGGCGGCTTTTATACTTACTTTCTACTCTACACTTTATTTATAAGGAAGAACGGAGGTACGACTATGGCATGCCTCACGTTATTTAGATAAGTAAATGTACAGAATTATTTTATATAATCAAGAATTAGAGATTTAGAGAGATTTGTCGAAGACCCACTGACCAACGGGAAGTAATTCTGAATTAGTCAGAGGGTCTTCGACAAATCTCTTGTAAATTCAAAGAAAAAAATCTCTAATTCTCTAATTCTTGATAATAAATTAAATTTGACCACTTACTTATTGTTCGGAAAAAGGATGATGCCTTGTATAAGGGCATCATCTTTTGGGACTTGAAGGAAGAAAAATAATGCAGAAAAATTAGATTTGTAAATCTGATTTCGCATTTTTAATATTGTAATTGTTATATGTAGATAACAAATTGTTGGTAATTTCGTGTTTTTAGTAAAAAACTTTACATTTTTATCGTTGTTTTGGTTTTTATTCGTAACTTTGCAGCCGTAAAATGAAATGACTTTATCATATTGTCTCTATTGGGGAGACTAAATAGATAGTTGTTTTGATAATATTATAAGATTGTGGATAAGATTGTAAAGGATTTCAATTCAGTCATTCTGAGGAAGAGGAGTATTGTTTTCGGTATTATTGCGGCATTATTTGCCGTTTATGCTTGTAGTTCATCGTATGATTTCATTGATGATGAACTTACGGAAAAGTCCTCTGCCTTTATGTCGGGCGACAGAGTGGAAGGTACGCGCAATGTAAATGGCAAGACCATCCACACGGCAATCGGTGGAACAATAGCTGATTATGTTGACCTCGGAATTATGGTCGGCGGTAAGAAGGTGCTCTTTGCAACCCACAATCTTGGTGCAAGTAACGAGAACGAGATAGGTGCTCGTATTGCGTGGGGGGAGCTCGGATCCATGGAGGAGGGCTACCTGCGAGGCATGAAATATAAGGAGGGTGAAGTGCATTATGGCTTTGACAACCTGAAATACTGCGAGGTAGGTCGTTTCTCAAAGTATAGTGACAACGAAAACCGTACTCTTGAGTCTTGCGATGATGCAGCAACCGTGAATTGGGGTTCTGAATGGCGTATGCCGACAAAGAATGAAATGCTTGCGCTTCTTATGAGCGAGGATCTTGACCATGAATATACAAGGAATGGAATGATAATCACAAGTAAGGTAGTTGGCTATCAGGGCAATTCAATATTCCTTCCTTATATGGAAGGTGCAACTCCGGGCATCTATGAGAATAATGACGGCTATGCGTATTACTGGACTTCGGAGGTCGGCGATAGCGAAAACTCGGAGGCTGTTGTGATTGAGAATAAGGGCGCAAGCTGGATTTGTGGCTCACATAAGGACAGTAAGTGTCTTGGAAATGTAATCCGTCCGGTCCGTGTGATGGACTGATCAATATACAAACAAAGTGAAATAAAAAATCGGCTAAGGCTCACTTCGGTGAGCCTTTGTTCGTTTCTGCTATTTAACGTGCGTTTGATGAAATTAAACGCTGCCTTGGCTACATGAATTAATAATTAAGTAAATGTACAGAATTATTTTATATAATCAAGAATTAGAGATTTAGAGAATTCTGAATTAATGAGAAAAAGAGAATTCTTGCTACTTACGTAGTCTAATTCTCTAATTCTTGATAACAAATTAAATTTGACCACTTACTTATTTTTTCTTCATTAAGTATAAATTCATGGAAAATTCGTGTTGCCCCACGCCGTGGATATTTGCAGATTGCTGCCATATAGGCTATTCATCGAGCTTATGAGATTTAAGTAGAGGTATAAAAAAATAACCTCATCCGTTTGGATGAGGTTTCTGAGTTGCGGAGGCTCGACTCGAACGAACGACCTCCAGGTTATGAGCCTGGCGAGCTACCAACTGCTCCACTCCGCGATGTTATTATCTTGGCAAATGAGGTTTTATTCTCAATTGCGGATGCAAAGGTACTGTTTTTTTCTGAAACTACCAAGAAAAATCGTTATTTTTTTAAGATAGTATGGCTAATTCCTCTTTTTTTATCCCAAAAATTGGTGATATTTTTGGATTTTACGCAGAAATTTCCTATCTTTGCACACGAAAATACGAATGTGCAATCTATGTCAATAAGTAAAACAGAACAAACCTTTGTGGATGTCGCTCGACAGTTATTTGCAAAGAACGGTCTTGAGGGAACCACGATGAATGACATCGCTCGCGAGTCAGGCAAGGGACGTCGCACGCTCTATACCTATTTCAGCAAGAAAGAGGATATCTATTCTGCTGTGATAGAGTCGGAGCTTGAGCGTCTTTCCGAGAAACTTGATGAGGTGGCAGCAAAGAAGATCCGTCCACAGGACAAGATTATCGAACTTATCTATACTCACCTAAACATGATACGCGAGACCGTGGTTAGAAACGGTAATCTCCGAGCAGAGTTCTTCCGTAATATATGGATGGTGGAGAAGGTGAGGAAGAAGTTTGATGCTGATGAGATTGCGCTTTTCCGTAAGGTATATCAGAGCGGAGTGAAGTATGGTGAGTTTGACATCGACAACATTAACCTCGTGGCTGATATAACCCACTATTGCGTCAAGGGTCTTGAGGTTCCATATATATATGGTCGCATAGGTCAAGGCTTGAACGATGATGCTACCCGCCCGATTGTCAGAAAGGTGGTTTATGGCGCATTGGGCAAGATGATGAACACTTAGGCATAGCCAATTGAAAATTAAGAATTTGAAATTGATATTTTTATCTAATATACAAAAACAAAAAATGGGATTATTAACAGGTAAGACAGCACTTGTAACAGGTGCTGCACGTGGCATCGGTAAGGCTGTTGCCATGAAGTTTGCTCAGGAAGGCGCTAATATCGCTTTTACTGATCTCGTACTCAACGATGATATGAAGGCTGGTCTCGAGGCTACTCGCCAGGAGATAGAAGCTCTCGGTGTAACATGCCGTGCATACGCTGGCAACGCTGCTGACTTTGCAGAGACAGAGGCTGTTGTTAAGCAGATTCACGCTGATTTTGGTTCAATTGATGTTCTCGTGAATAACGCTGGTATCACAAAGGACGGTCTTATGCTTCGTATGTCTGAGGCTCAGTGGGATGCAGTTCTTAATGTAAACCTCAAGTCTGCGTTCAACTTCATTCACGCTTGTGCTCCAATCATGCTTCGTCAGCGTGGTGGTTCTATCATCAATATGTCATCTGTAGTAGGCGTTCATGGTAATGCTGGACAATGTAACTACTCTGCTTCAAAGGCAGGTATGATTGGTCTCGCTAAGTCTATCGCTCAGGAGCTTGGTCCAAAGGGAGTTCGTGCTAACGCTGTTGCTCCAGGCTTCATTGAGACTGCAATGACAGCTCAGTTGCCTGAGGAAATCCGTAAGGACTGGATGAAGAAGATTCCACTTCGTCGTGGTGGTCAGGTAGAGGATATTGCCAACGTATGTCTCTTCCTTGCTTCTGACATGTCAAGCTATGTGAGCGGTCAGGTTATCCAGATTGATGGTGGTATGAATATGTAAATAGATAGACTGGGAAATCCGGAGATTTTGAAAATTTCCGGATTTTCTTTGATTCTCCGGATTATTCGGTTTTACCGGATTCTCCGGTTTTAATATTAAAAAGAAAAATAGGCAGATCTTCGCAGACCTGCCTATTTTATTTAGAATACATACCGAAGTATGTATTTGGTGTTAACTCATTTCACAACGTGTTGCACACCGATGACGAAAAACTAAGATTACTAAAATTCAAACCTATGATTTATATGTTTATTCTTTTTGTTTTAGGACTTACCTTTGTGGATGACCTTGGCGGTTCTGACGCTCTTGGCGACGTTTTTCCATGTCTTCCATATAAGCCTTGAATTGGTCGGCAGTCATTATCTTCTGCAGTTCCTCATTGTACTGCTTCCGCATTTCCTGCCAGTTTCCACCTGGACGTGAACCTCTTTGACCATCAGGTCTTGGAGTCTTTGCGCTGTCGCGTCTCTCCGGGCGAGAACTATTACCTCGTGGCATCTGCTTCTCGTTGAGGGCAAGCAATGCTTCTGCTTGTTTCTCATTGAGACCATATTTTTGAACCATCCGCTCTGTGCGTCTCTTTGCCCATTCGGTTCGGTCCGTATGTGGTCTGCGATTGCCACCTTGCTCGTTCTGTGCTGAAGCATTAATGCTTACAGCAACTATCAAAAAGATAGATGCAATGAATTTTCTCATAACAAAAAATTAAATAATTTAAGCGTAATTTTAACCTTTGTAATGACATTGATGATTCCTATGTCTATCTTTCGACTGCAAAATTAATAAAAAGTTTAATAAAACTGCAAAAAAAAAGAAGAAAAATTCCATTTTTGATGTTTTTTTACTAATTTTGCCCTCTAATGAAGAATAAAAGAAGAAAAATAGTAGTACTTTTAGGGATTTTTGCACTTCTGCTTACTGCCTTTTTAGTAAATAGATGTGTATCTTCTACCGAGAAGGTGGAAGAGATTTCGGATACTATTCCTAAGCCTACGCTCATCATGCAACTGCAACGCTGTTCGCGACTAAATACTGCGGAAATCAAGCTCCACAAAATCATAACCCATGATGATGAGATGAAGCTGTCGGGCAAACTGATGGGCAAGGAATTGTCCGTAAACATTCCGGCTGGAAAGCGTAAAGTCGCTATTCCGCTCCATGCCACCGTCAAGGCAAGCATAGATCTTGGCAAAGTGACCGATGACGACATTGTGCGCGAGGGCGACAAGATAACAATCTACCTTCCTCAACCTGATGTCGAGATTACCGAGACACATATCGACCATGAGGGCGTAAGGCAGTTCGTGGCTCTAACCAGAAGCAACTTCAGTGATGAGGAGTTGCAGAAGTATGAGCTTGAGGGCAGAAGGTCAATAGAGCAGTCGCTTGGCAGTCTCGGCATAGAAGACATGGCTCGTGAGAGTGCCGCCCGACAACTTGTGCCTATTGTTCTGGCTTTTGGATTCAAGGATTCTGACATAACCATTACATTCCGTAAAGATGAAAAGAATAACACGATTCTTAGGAGGATTGAATAACGGTCTCACGCGCCTGTACTTATTTATAGCTATGGTGTGTATAGTCTTGGTCGTTGTCATCACGTTTAAGATCTGCGAAGGAATAAAGGACACTTCCATCTCCATCGTTACCAACGAGAAGATTGACTGCACTCCTAATATTGTTGACCGTATGAGGGCGATAGGGCAGTGGGAGTTCCTCGCCGTTTCCGATGAGGAACTAATAGATACCGTGCGCAAGGGCTTTTTCTCTGATGATGAGCTTGTACGTATATATTATGGTAAGCTTCGGCTGGGCATCGACCTCTCCACTTGTTCCGAGGACTGGATAAGCCAGACGGACGACACGGTCTTTGTCACCATGCCGCCAATCCGACTTCTCGACCATAACTTCATTGATGAGGCTCGCACAAAGTCGTTCTTTGAGTCGGGTAAATGGAGCAATGCTGACCGTCAGGCAATGTACGATCGTGCTCGTGACCGTATGATTCGCCGTTGTATGTCTCCTGAGAATATGAAGGTGGCACATGATAATGCCTGTGAACAAGTGCAGAAGATGCTTGCCCCGATAGCAAGCCCGAAGGTGGTGAAGGTGAAGTAAAAAGAACGGCCTCTCCCCCCGCCCTCCCCCGTAGGGAGGGAGCTGGAAGGCGAAAGGAAATTGATAAAGATAATTTGTAGTTTATAAAAAAAGTGTCCCCCATAGTCGAATCGGCTCCCTCCCTACGGGGGAGGGCGGGGGGAGAGGCCATATGCAAGAAATAATTTCCGAAATAAGTGGCATCCTCTGGGGATGGCCAATGATCATCATGCTGTTGGGAACTCATCTGTTCCTAACCATACGGCTTAAATTCCCGCAACGCCACATCTTCAAGGCAATACGCTTGTCGATTAGCCGTGACAAGGACTCTACGGGCGATGTATCTCAGTTTGCAGCCCTCACCACAGCTCTTGCCGCTACCATCGGTACAGGAAACATCGTGGGCGTGGGAACTGCCATCGCCCTTGGCGGTCCTGGTGCCGTGCTCTGGTGCTGGCTTACTGGCGTTTTCGGTATAGCTACTAAGTATGGCGAGGGACTGCTTGCCATAAAGTACCGTGTGCAGACAAAGCATGGTAAGATGCTGGGCGGACCAATGTATGCCCTTGAGCGTGGTCTTGCTGAGAGAACTACAGGCTTTCGCCGTACAATGTGGAAAACACTTGCCATCGCCTTTGCCTTCTTTACCGCTGTGGCTACATTCGGAATAGGCTCTACCGTACAGGCAAATGCCATTTCCACCATGACTTATGACGCATACGATGTTTCGCCGGTCGTTATAGGCGGAATAGTCACCATACTCGTTGCTGCTGTCATCATGGGCGGCGTGAAGAGTATAGCCAGATGCTGTGAGATGCTCGTGCCTCTCATGGCTGCCCTCTATGTAATAGGTTGTGTGGTTATCCTCTTCATCAACGCCTCTTATGTGTTGCCAGCCCTGAAGCTCATCGTCGTGTCTGCCTTCAATCCCGATGCTGCTGGTGGCGGTTTCGTTGGCTCTTCCATTATGATTACCGCGCGTTATGGTATTGCGCGAGGACTCTTCTCCAATGAGTCAGGTCTCGGCTCTGCACCTATCGTAGCCGCTGCTGCCCAGACAAAGAATCCTGTGCGTCAGGCACTTGTGTCTTCTTCAGGCACATTCTGGGATACCGTAGTCATCTGTGCCCTTACGGGTGTCGTCATCGTCTCTTCCGTTATTGCATATCCCGACATCAACATGTCGGATGGTGGTGTACTTACCAAAATGGCATTCTCCAAGATCCCGTATATCGGCGAGCCATTGCTCACTTTCGGTTCTCTCACCTTCGCTTTCTCCACAATCCTTGGCTGGAGCTATTACGGAGAGCGTGGTGTGGAATATCTTGCCAACAAGTTCATGCACAGGCAAGCCCGAAAAGTGAATGGTAATGAGAAGAACAAGTTCGTCAACCATACAATCAACACCTACCGTATCATTTTCCTTATCACAACCTATCTCGGCGCTGTGGTAAGTCTTAACCTTGTCTGGGATCTGGCAGATATATTCAACGCCCTTATGGCAATTCCTAACTTGTTGTCTTTACTCTTTCTTTCTGGCATTATTGTTCACGAAACAAGAAAATACCTGTGGAGAGGAAGGTTAGATAAGGAGTGATTTCCTTCTCATTTTCATGCTTCAAACTATTATATGTCATTTTTTTGCATTTTTTGTAAAAAAAGAAAGGCTGAAATTGTGAATATAAGAATAAAATTGCTACCTTTGACCCCGATTAGTAGTTTAATATCTAATTTTATTATGAAGAAATTAATGATGATGGTCGTAGCCGCCTTAATGGCTACCGTGAATGCAAACGCACAGTTTGAAGCTGGAACATTTTCTTTGCAGCCAATAGTTGGTTGTGGTGCAGCAACAATTACAAATGCTGACAACATTGATATCGCAGGAAAGGAACTGAAGAATCAGTTTACTGTATCTGCTATGACAGGTGTTGAGGCTGAGTACCAGATTTCTGGCAACATTAGTGTTGCAGCAGGATTGAACTATACGCTTCAGGGTACTGGCTGGGAGAATTACACCAAAGGCGGCATCAAGTATAAGGATCCACGCATGGAACTTGGTTATGTGAAAATTCCACTCGTTGTTAACTGTTATGTTGCCAAAGGGCTGGCAATCAAGGCTGGTGTTCAGTTTGGATTTATGACAGAAGCCAAAATGATAATGCGCAATGAGTTCAAAGAAGACAGACGCGATGTTACTATAGATTATTCCGTTGATTACAAAGATGATTTTGAGAAGTTCGACCTCTCTATTCCTTTCGGCGTATCTTATCAGTTCAATAATCCTTTCGTTATCGATGCACGCTATCAGTTAGGTCTCACCAAGCTCAACAAGGAGAGTGGCAATGGTATCAAGGATTTGAAGAACGGAGTTTTCATGATTACCTTTGGCTATAAGTTCGCTTTGTAATAATACGGCAAGTTTATACAGGCAAATTCTCACTACTCTATGTAGTGTCAAGAATATATAACGAATAAGTTTAAAGGGAAACGGATTATTGTTTATCTCTGGCGGTGTTCCTGCCGCATTAACATTGAGATAAAACATATATATCCGTTTCCCTTTTTATTGTGTTCATAAGATTAATGCGATACTGATATTTCGAGATTAATTCGTTTTTATATGCTTTTTCCATCCTCTTTCCTCAGTAGATACTCCATACATACTCCATAGTTTCAATGGAGTATCTATGGATTATGTATGGAGAAGCAATGGAGCAACATGGGAGGTGAATAGGATCTTTCGGTTCCTTTCATTTGCAAGGCATGCTAAGCAGCTTGGGGATGAATTCTGTTTTTCTATGAAGAATTAAAAGACCGAGAAAATTTGGTTGTTCCGATAATTCTTTGTATCTTTGCACTCATCAATTCTCCTTGTTAAAAAACATCATCTGTAATGGATATAAAGGAATTTGCCATAAAATGCTTCAAGGACGAGGCTCAAGCCATACTGAACCTCATTCCGCTGCTTGATGATAACTTTCAGAAAGCTGTGGAGATGATTTATAATTGTAAGGGAAAACTCATCGTCACAGGTGTTGGCAAGAGCGGTCATGTGGGAGAAAAGATTGCCTCCACGCTTGCCTCTCTTGGCACTCCTTCGTTCTTTCTGAATCCGCTTGATGCCTATCATGGTGACCTCGGAATGATTGACAGGAATGATGTGGTGATGGCAATATCATATTCTGGTCTTACAGACGAGCTTCTTCGTTTCATACCGCTTCTGATAGAGCGTAAAGTGCCGATAATCGGTGTTACGGGAAATCCAGAATCGCTCCTTGCACAATACTCTATCTGTCACCTGAACATTGCCGTTGACCATGAGGCAGACCCTTTGAACCTTGCCCCTACATCGTCCACAACCACCACGATGGTGATGGGTGATGCCTTGGCTTGTGCCCTTGTTCACATGCGCAACTTCAAACCTAATGACTTTGCGCTATTCCATCCTGGAGGCTCTCTTGGCAAGCGACTATTGACTACTGCCGAGGATGTGATGTTCAAGGAAAACCTGCCTGTCATTTCTGCGGATATGCGACTTGGTGAAGCAATTATTGAGGTTAGTCGTGGAAAACTGGGAATGGGAGTATCGCTTGATGAGGAAGGTCGTATCATCGGACTTATAACTGATGGTGACCTGAGACGCGCCACAGAGCGTTGGCAGGAGCAGTTCTTTAACCATAAGGTCAGCGATATAATGACCAGGTCGCCTAAGATAGTGCTGCCAACGACAAAGATTACCGCCATTCAGGCTGTAATGCAGAAATACAAGGTTCACAGCGTGCTTGTGGCTGATAAGCAGAAGCATCTACTCGGAATCGTGGATCATTATGGGTGTATGCTATAAGGGAATTACTAATTACCAATATAGCATATACATTCTCTATGTTTAGTATAAAAATGTAAATATGTCATATTCAGAAGAGGAATTAGAACAATTACATAAAGTCCTATATGAAATATTAGGAGAAATAATCAGGGTCTGTGATATGCTTCATATCCCATATTTCATTCAAGGAGGTACTGCTATTGGTGCTTTCTTTGAAAATGGCATTCTGCCTTGGGATGATGACATTGATGTTGGAATGACGCGCGAGAACTATGAGCGTTTCCTTAAGGAGGCACCAGCTGTGCTGAAGAAGGACTATTTCCTTCAATGGATCGGCAGCGACCCTCATACTCCGTTCTATTTCGCAAAATTGAGAAAGAACGGAACAAAGTTTGTTGAAGATGTTTCTGAGGGTCTCGATATGCATCATGGTATATTTGTAGATATTTTTCCATACGATAAGGTGCCAGACAACCAGACTCTTCAGAAGATACAGCGTTCTGTGGCTATGAATCTCAACCTTTGTATCGTAGGCAAGGAAAAATGGCTATGGCCTCACTTTGGTAAGCCTGCCACCAGTAATGTATATCAATGGAATTGGTTCTATTGCCTAATACTAAAGATTTTCTTCACATTATTTTCAAAACGCACCATATATAATATGTTCTGCTTTGTGGAGAAACTCTTCAACAAGAAGAACTGTCAGTTCTATAACATCCTGATAATGAAGAAAGACCACATTGCGGTATCAGCCATAGAGAACTTGGAGAAACGACCGTTTGGACCGTTTACGGTAACTGCACCTTCTGATCTTGAGACATATCTTCGTAGGCATTATCGTAATCTTAGACGCTATATCCCGAAGGAAGAACAGGTCAACCATAAGCCGATAGTACTTGACTTTGGCGCATAAAAATTCCCCCTGTGCTATATGTTGCAATAGCATAGGGGGAATATATTTTCTGAAACTTATGAACTACTTCTTGTAATTAACCGCTCTCTTTTTGGCTACAGACATTCCGTTGAATTTTAACCTGACATAATAGTTCTTGCCGTCAGTATAGGTTTCAACGCTATTGCCATATTCGAATTTTGGTTCAAATGGACAACCGAACTTTATTATTTCTCTTTTGGGATTGTTTATGCTGTTGATTGGAGTCTTGCACATTATGTTGTTTTCAACATAATAGAGCCAGCCATCAATAACATTAAGACGCTGCCAACTTGAAGATGGAAGGTTGCCTATAGTTTCTACTGAAGATGGATCACCAGACTTGTATCTGTACAATTCGGTTCCATTAGAGCCATAAATGTAATTGCCATCTTTTGCAAAATAATTGAATGCGCCGATAGAATTGACATACTTTATTGGGTTCGCTTCCTTGCTATTGAGTTTAACTTCTAATACTTGTGTGTGTAGGTCACAGAAATAAACCTTGGATTTGTCTACCCAGACACGGTTGATAGAAGATGTGAATGTAGCCAGCAATTTAACATTGGAGGTCTTGAGATTGAGCTTGTAAAGATTGCAGAGTAGTTTATCTGCCTCTCCCAGAACAATATACAGATCATCACCATCGAAGAATGCGGACCTTAGATGTGGATCTGGGAAGATTTGCTTATATGAACGTGTTAAATTACCGGTTTCACAGCTATATTCATAGAGACTGCCTTTGTCTAATACATAGAGAAAGCCTTTGTTGAAGGCTGAAGTCATGATGCCAACTCGTCTTGTGGTAATCCATTCGGATGGATGGACAAGTGTTACAGTATCACTTTGTAGAGTTGCTGTGTCTGTTTCCAGAAAGGCACATGCCTTAAATATCTCCTCACCTTTAGATGGCCAATATCTTTCATCAGAAATAAGAACGGAGTCTTTTGGCGTGAGTTTGATTTTTCGTTCTTTTACGGTCTCTGGAATTGTGTGTGCGTCAGTAAATGTTTCCTTGATATAAACTTTATACTGATTTTTTTTGTTAAAGTTTGAGATGTTTACTTGGTATGTTGGGTGATCAACATTCCATATACCACTTAATGAGATTCCTGGTTGAGGGATTGTCTTTTGGACGGTTTCTGTCTTTGTCCCTGTCTTTGCCTGTGGTTCTGGCTTAGGATCTTCTATAATATCATCCTCCTTGCAGCAGGCTGTAAATAATGACAATACAGAGATGGTAATCACTAAATACTTAAAATTGTTAATCCTGTTTTTTTTCATAATTTGGGTTTGACTAATGTTCTAAATCGCCGCAAAATTACTCATTTTTTCTGAACTGTCCAAGATTTTATAAAATTTTGAATGTTAATTTTAAAGAAAAACTATTTCTTCAGTTTCTTCAAGATGAATTGCTCACACTCTGTAAGTATCTGAACTTTGCAGAGTTTCATCACCGAATAGTAGATTATTGCGGCAAGAATACATCTGACAACGAATATGAGGTATATGTTCGTGAACATGGTGGTGGCATAATATGTGACTATCATAGTTCCTAATGCCGTGAGGGTGAACGGTACTATGTCCTTGAAGAAGTTCCACCAAGTGTAGCCGATAAGTCTGCCTGTAAAGAAATGCCATGGCAAGAGCCATAGTATCATCATGGCAGAATAGGCTGAAACCATCACAAACATTCCATTACCAGAGAATGCATAGACTACGGCTATCTGGAGCAATATCTGACCGATGTTGAGCCACATATATATATCGCTGCGTCCATGACTAATTGCAAGATTCTGATACATAGTGTGAATAGGCATAAATGCACCAGAGATACAGAGAACCTGCAATAGCGGTACACATTCAAGCCACTCTTCCTTTATGGTTATAAGGATGAACTCTCTACCAACCAAGGCAAAGCCGAACATCAGAGGCATAGACAGGAAACAGGTGAATCGCAACATTTTACGAAAAGCATCACTTCTCTCATCTTCCACCAAAACAGGCTGTGCTATCTGTCCAACGGTGTTGGCGACAAGCGAGTATGCCATAGTATTCCACTTGAATGCCTGAGTATAGCTTCCAACCTGATGTATGGTAAACCAACGTGCGAAGATAGGTGTTAGGATATTGGCAGACAGGGTGTTGAGAATTTTCGTAACAAGAATCTTCAGGGCAAAAGGTGCCATTAGACGTACAGGTCCAAAATCAAGTGAAAGGCGTGGCCTCCAGTCTCGCACATAGTAATAACGTCCGAGGTTCACAACAATCATATACGTCACCTGTTGCCAGGCAAGTGACCAATAGGCAAAGCCGAGAAGGGCAAGCGTGATACCAACCGTACCTGAGATAATAAGGGCAAGTGCCCCGATAATGGCAAGTTCTCGGTTCATCATATTCTTAGCCATATAGCCTCCGTGGGCTATGCCAAGAGAGGAGATGACAAAGGTAAGGAACACTACACGAGACACGAATACAAGGCATGGCTGATGGAAATAGCTGGCAATGAGAGGCGCACTAAGAAAAAGCGCAACATACATCAGCACAGACATACACACATTGAACGAGAACACGGAGTTGTAGTCGCGTGCCGAAGGACGCTTTATATTAATTAGTCCCTGCGTAAAACCTGCACTCTGAAGATCGGCAGCAATGGCAGTAAAGATGGTGAGTATGCCTATGATGCCATAGTCAGCCTTGGTCAGATGACGAGCAAGGATGATACCTATTATGAGATTCAGTATCTGGGTAGTTCCGCTATTGAGTGCTCCCCAGAACAGGCCTTTCGCCGTTTTTTGCTTTAGAGATTCTGACACCAGTTATTAATTACGAATTACAAATACGCATAAATCTATAAATACAATCAGCCATCTTCTGCACTACCTTCGATTTACTATGGAATAGCCCGTAGAGCAATCGTGCAGAGAAATGTTCTGGTATATAGCCTATGATTTCATCTGCCTTAGAGACAGGAATATGTGACCTTCCACACTGACGATAGGCATTGAGCACGCCAATCTCAAGAGACATAGGGAGATGCCCCTTGCGCTGATGATAAAAAGATAGCACCACCGCCATAGCGCAAAAATACGACAGGACATTCTTCTTCGTTATGTTTCGAGTATAGGAATTGATATTGTCCGTGCGGTAGTAATAGACAACCTCATCCGTCCATGAACGAGAAGTCACACAAGCAAGTCGGCTTGTGGCACATATATCCTCTGCAAAGTCAATCCCTTCAACGAAGAGGTCATTGACCTTATCAAGAACCGAGGTCTTGTATAGTCTTCCCCATACACGTGGCAGTATAACATTCTGACACAGAATCTTATCGAAATACTTTGACGGCTCATCGTGTGATGGCTTTATTGCCTTGTCTGCCTTCCCATCAACATAGATTGCATAGGCTCCATCCACTATCTCCGTATCAGTTTCCTTCATCCTATTGACGAGTATCTTCACAGCGTCAGGCGGCAGAACATCATCGCTATCCACAATAATGAAAACCTCAGAATTGATATGTGATATGAGATGTCGCCGTGTACCTCCCAATCCCTTATTCTGCTCATTGCGTATGATTCGTACATGCTCCTTACGTTCAGGATGTCGTTCCATAACCTTAAGCAATACCTCCATACTCCTATCAGGAGTACAGTCATCACAAAATACATACTCTATATCAGAATATGTCTGCGCAAAGAGTGATTCAGCACACTCGGCTATGTATTTCTCCACGCCATAGACGGGAACAATTATTGTTACGGTCATATCAGAGAGGAATATGCTTGAACTTAGAATTGAGGAAACGCATTATCTTCGCTATAAGACGAAGCAATGGGAAGATGCTTTGAAAGTGCGAGAGGACGATGAAATCATCGAGCATACTATTGTTTATGCGAGAGAAACGTAGATAGTCTTCACGATAAAAGGGCTCTATCACTTCTGACACGATGCGACGGTTCTCTACAAGAGTATCCCGCCAATTCTGCTTGCTTATACCTCCACCCTCACAAATAGAGAGCACAGATGGAATGGTAGTTATTGTGGCTTTATCTCGTGCCATAGGCTCAACAACCGATTTCAGGTCTGCTATGAGACGATAACTTTCATCAAAGCCATACTTACGCAACATTTCCGCCTTATAATAAGTAGATTGATGATTGATACCAAGCGATAGAACATCATAGAGCGTCATATTCTCAGGGACAAAACGAACATCTTTCCCATATTTTGCACCACCAAGAATGATATCGGCATCTGTACTACTAACTCTTGTGAGTACATCGGCATCTGCAAAACAGTCTCCGGCATTCATGAAGACTACATAATCACCTGTAATATGAGCAATGCCCTTATTCATCGCATTGTATATGCTACTATCTTTTTCTGAAACAAAGACGGTGACAAGTTGGGCAAAACTTTCAACTACAGACTTTGTGGAGTCGGTACTTGCACCATCAATGACAATGACCTCAAAGCATGGATAATGCAGAGCACTCACACTCTGAAGTGTTCTTCGTAGTCCCTCGGCATTATTCCATGTGACGGTTATTATGGAAAATTTCCTATTGTTCATTAGCGTAGATTTTTATGTAGCGCTCAGCCACAGCTTTTTCACCATAGCAGTTGATTATTTTCTTACGGGCGTTCCCTGCAAGGCGTTCATGATTAGCCTCATCAAGCACATAGACTATGCCTTTTGCCAAGTCCTTAGAGTCTTTGTAGTTGGCAAGATAGCCGTTCTCAAGATGGTCTATCATCTCTGGAATACCTCCTACACGGAAACCCACGCACGGTGTGCCACAGGCCATAGCCTCCATGATCGTATTTGGAAGGTTCTCAGAGAGAGAAGGAAGCACAAAAGCATCCATGGAGGCATAGAGTTTTGCCATTTCACGGGTGTCGGAGATATACGGAATGTCTCTGCCAAGGGCAACTATCTCCACTCGACCGAACTCGGTCGAGTTTTCGTTGATTATCTTCGCTGCCTCGTCAAGGTATTGCATTCCCTTCATAGGGTTGTTCACGAACTGTGCCACGAAGAGCACACGGCGATGGTTGGGATGTGGCTCAGGTTTAAAGATGCTTGTATCAAGAGGGTTCGGGATTGCCACCACCCTCTGTTCTGCCATAAGCGGACTCACCAAAGCCTCATTTCTCAACCATTGACTGCAAGTGACAAACTGAATTCTGCCACCTGCATAGAGTGCCTGCTTTCGTTTTCGGGTACTACGTTCAAGATAGTCATCCTTTTGCTGTATCTTGAGATGATAAGCCCCCATAGAGTTCCATGCATCGTGCATTGTCCACACCACCTTCTTACCATCATCAAGCATCTTCTGAATTGTGGCAAGAGAGATGAATCCCTGATTTACCCAATGAAGATGTATCACGTCAGCATCCTTATACTCGCGTTTACTGGTGATGTTCTGGCCGAAAAGGGCTATGTCGGTTGCCCATAGGTTGCGAGTGGAGAATCCATTGCACATCCAGATAAAGGCACGTTCAAAGATGCTTGTCCAGGACTGTTTCCTAAGCCCTGCTGGACCGAATGCAATGTTCGTCCTGCAAAGTATAGAGACTTCAACGCCATTCTGCTGAAGGGCGTGCATTAGTCGGTTTGCGGCGATGGCTGCACCTCCCGACGACTGGAATGTGCTTAATATCAATACCTTCATCTAATGATATGCTGAACTATGATTTGAAGATTATGTCCCCACATATAGAACGTGAGGAAGAGTACAGTACTGACAACCATCAAGTTAAGCCTTGGAGCCGTGGTAGTGCGCTTTATGAGATATGCCACGGCAATAGGTATGACGAATGCCCAGTGTGCAGTCATTATATATACGTCGGCAGAGGCAAAGTTGAGTCCTACGTGTAGGAGCATATCAAAGAGAAACATTGACATCACCATCCACATAAGGCGTTCCTTCCTGCCACACCATATACCAGCCACAAAGAGCATTACTATCAATGCCTCAAAGACATAGTTCCACCAATACTTGTATCTTACGAGCACAGGGCGATGGTTTTCTTTGTTTGCATCACGGAGCGGATAGCGATAATGAAGAATGAATCCTTCACCAAATACATTTTCCACAAGTGATGGCAGACGATCAATCTTATAGTCGGTGTTGGTGACGAAGGAAAGGTGAATGATTTGCTTTTCCCTGCGTATCTTATTGTCTGCCTGTTCTTTCTTCCATTGTACGGCAAAGACTGAATCACGCTGCATACGCCTGTTCACCGTTCTCTCTATGTTGCGTTTCTCCTCTTTCTGAGTGTTCTCCTGCTGATAAAAATACAGGTATCCTATCACTCCAAGGGGAATGAGATACACGAGGAAATGAAGCACTATCCTGCCGAACAGTTTCCTGCCCCATTGTGTAAAGAGGTCTGCCAATCCTATCTTTACGCAGTTTGTCGTAGTGATGCCTGTTGAGACGAAAAGTAATGGCAACGACTGCCACAAAGGCATTGTCTTGCCTTTCTGAATGGCTCTTCCAGCAAGGTATATAGAGAGAAGGAGAAGCGGAAGTGTGAATGCCATGTGGTCTTCTACGAAGATGGTGAGCATTACGTGGGAGAAGGAATAGAAGTAGAAGGTGAGCAGAAGGCTAATCTTTGCCGACATATCCAGCAACCTACGCATTATCCTATATATCAGCAACCACGAGCAAAGACTGCACATCACGAGTAATACACCTACAATGAAGATGGCACAATTAATGCCAGTCTCTTCCATCAGCCAACCGTTGAGTTGTGATAGCGGCCACATCATTCCAGCAAGCAGAGGATGACGCGAAAGAACATATAGCGTGCGCCATTTCGATACCACGATATATGTATATGGATCGAAGCCCGAAATTTCAAATCTGTTCCAGAACGCACTCCAGAAGCCTACTTTCGGATTCGTCCACGCCGCATAGTGATACTGAAGCATCATTATGTTGAGCGCAACGATGATGACAAGTCCTGTCAACGCAACAAGCAAGGTTTCCTTATTTTTGCTCAGAAACTTCTTCATAGACAATAACCAATGATGTTAATAATGTTCCACGCAAAGCACCACATGGTAGTCAAGGCACAAACTGTATATATAGCCACAGACCAATGTTTCCTCGTTTCTACCGCCTTAAATAGATATGCCATTCCTATAGGCAGTACAAAGAGGTAGTGAGCCGACATGATGTATATCTCATTGATGCCGAAACCAAGTCCCATGTGGAGCAACATATCCATCAAAAAGAAAGACATGGAAGTCCAAAGAAAAATCTTTTTTCTGCCCATCCATGCTCCAATCAGGAACAGCAGAATAATAACCACCTCCGCAAGATAGTTGACATATCCTGTCACGTTGCTCGTATCATACCTCACTATCAACGGACGATTACGAAGCACATCACCGAGCAGGTAATCCTTGTGTAGCTGTATTCCCTCCCCGAAGAGACATTCCACCGCTACATCCCAACGCGATGTGGTCTTGTCAGTCCAGCGCATGAACTCACCCTGTGCTATCGGCTTGCCAGTATTCTTGTTCCATATCTTATTATGGTCACGATGATATTTCTCCACAGCCTTCTGTTGCTTTATTTTCTTCGTCAATGCCTCAACGGCGGCAGAGTCCTGTGTACCGATAGAATCACGCACTTGTTGGCGTATTTTCTCCGTATATTCACGGTTCTTTTTCGCCTTTACCTCGTTGCGTGCCATCTCCTTTGGCCATACGTATGTGCGGTATTCCCAACGGGCAAAGCCCCATATTATGGCACATGGCAGTATGACGGCAAGAAGTAGATAACGCCATTCGAAGAATCTCTTCCTACGGGTTACAAGAGCAGCAAGAAACACCTTTAATCCGTTGTTGAGAGAGATACCAGCCGTGAGGATGAACATCGCTATCGTCTGCCACATATTCAGTGCCGAACCATTTCGCAGTTTCTTTCCAGAGAGATACAGCGTCAAGGTGAGGGCGAACATCGACATGATGAAATGGTCGGGCACCATTGCAGATAGCATTATGAATGCCATGCTGAACGTGAGAGCCGTAAGCAAATAGGCTTCACGTTTCTTCACCATTATTATATCCTTGAATATCCTGAACAGGAAGATAGCGGAATATACAGTGCAGAATACGACTAAAATAGCGGTGATGACCGTGGCGAAGTTCTTGCCCGTTAGTGTCATCATCAACTGGTTCAATTGAGCGAACGGCCACATAAAGAATGCCAATAGCGGATGGCGATATACGTTGTATGCTGTGTCCCAATAGGATATCACTTCGTAGGTCAATGGGTCGAAGCCTGAAATTCTGAACCAACGCACAAACAGACGATGGTAGTGGTCGGAAAGCACGCAGAACCGCCCCCAGTACATATTTACGGTCAAGAAATTAAGGAACGAGAATACCACAACTGACACCATTGCCAGCCAACGCTCGTCCTTATGTATCTTGAATATGTCTGTTATACTTTTCATCTATATCGGCTTAAATATTTTCTCATCTGCAAACGCAAGCATCTCCTTATCGCCTCGTGAATCACCGAATGCTGTGACATGATAGCCTTTTCTATCACTCCTCAGCTCAGGATATGCAGCAAATATTCGGTTCACTTTTTCCTGTGCATAGCAGTTTGGTGTTAGGAATCTTCCTGTGAAGCAAGGATTGAACTCCAATTTTGTCCCTAATACCTTGAACTCAGGCACTAGACGGCTCACCCAGTTCTCTGGACTTGCAGTCACTACTACCACCTCGCTACCGTTCTTTTTTGCCTCCATAAGCCTATCATAAACGCTCTTGCGCAGTATGTGCCTGTGACTATCGGCAAACCTTTGGCAGAAGTTATTGAACTCCTCTTCAGTCATCTGCCCGAAGCAGTTATGAAGAAGTCTTTCCTTTGTGCGTTGATTTGAGTATTTGTCCATGAACATCAGTATGAGCCAGGGCAATATGCGGAGCAGGGCAAGAACAAGTCCAGACTTGCCACGTTGGTATATTATTATCGACATCATCGAATCCGTAGTGGTCAATGTGCCGTCGAAGTCGGAGAAAAGAAAACATCGGCCTCTCCCCCCGCCCTCCCCCGTAGGGAGGGAGCCTGTCCGCGGATGGGGGCTGTCTGTGTATATCTTCATATTGCTGTTCTGGGTGAATGGTAAGTTCCCCTTATAAAGTAAAGATTAAAAAGGAAAAAGTATGGTTTGTATTTTCGGCGAAAAGCCGTTATCTATATATTGTAATCATACTTTTTAATTCTTATTTTTTCCTTTTTACTTCTGGGGGCTTTATACATAAATTATTATAAGGTATGAGGCAAACCACATCGCTATAACCAACTGTAGGAAATGGTCGGAATATAGCATTTTCGTCGGGTCACCACTCTTCTCGTCAACAAGTGTGAGCTGCATATATCTCAGCAAACCGAGAAAAACAAAAACGGAGGTGAGATAGACATAGTCAGAACCGATGCGCTGAGTGACGGCAGGTGAAACCGTGTACATGATGTAACTCACCACCGTGACCGCAGCCGTAATGGTTACAGCCTGATTGATGAAAGTGAGATTATATCTCTCCGTGTTGTGTCGTGGAGCCTCACCAGTCTTTAGCATTCTCACCACATCATCCCTACGCTTGGCAAAGGCTAGGAAGAGAGTTAGGAGGAATGTCATCATAACAAGCCAGTTGGAAGGCGTTATATCCGTGGCAAAGCCTCCTGCAAGAATCCTCAGCACGAAGCCGAATGACAACACGCACACATCTACTATGGCATAATGCTTCAGCAATCGGCAATAGAGTATGTCGAGAATGAAATATGCTACCACCACACCACCAACGAGCAAAGCCCTTTCGCCCATAAACGCTATGATTATGGCTGAGAGAATCATCATCAATGCCATGATGACATAGCCCTGAGCAATGCTCAGCGCCCCTGACGCAATCGGACGTTTGCACTTCTCAGAGTGCTTACGATCGTCCTCCACATCAATGATATCGTTATAGCAGTATATTGAAGAAGCTGCAAAGCTATATGCGAAGAAAGCCATCACAGCCATCTGGGCAGAGTGGGCATCAGTAAGCGCACCGCCGAAGAACATCGGCAATAGTATGAAGATGTTCTTTGCCCATTGATATGGTCGTGTCAGTCGGATGATATTTTTCATCGTGCTATTTTTGTTTGCAAATATATCTGTCAGAATATTTAAGAGCGATATTGTTTACCATGAAATGTAATAGCCAAGCTAATGGCATAGTGACTGCAACAGTAATGAGGAAGGTTAACCAGTAGCCGAGGTCGGTGCCTTTTTCGAGTGGTTTGAGGACGAACTCAATGTGAATAAGGTAGGCTTCAAGAGATAAGGCACCGAACCATGCCACACTCTTATTGAACCATTGTGGAGTTCTACGGAATACACGATTGAGAAGGATTATGGTGGTGAGGGTGAGTGGGATGTAAAGCATTCTCTCAATGAAGAGAGGGAACTTTCCGTGTATCTCCTGTTCAAGCCAGATGCTTGTGCAAAGTGACATAAGGAACATTATCCATACCATCCAAATACATTGTCCGTCAAGGCTTTTCTTCTGGCGCACCATCTCACCCATATTGATGCCTAGGAAGAATATCGGCACACGGCTCCAGAATATCTCTATATGGCCTACAAGCCTATGTATAGGCGTTACCCACTGAACGAGGATGCACCACATCACCATAACGAGCACAAGCCAATGATATATGGGGTGACGACGTATCAATTCCATATAAGGCGGTGCAAAGATATAGAGCATCATTGTGGCTGGGATATACCAAAAGGTCAACTCATCATGCAACCAGAAATCCCAGTTGATTAAGATATCCCCAAAGAGATCACCCCAATGTACTCCATCAAATCTCGGAATATAATATAAGCACGCTATTATAAGCCAGACAGGATAGATGCGCTTTAAACGGCGCATATAGAAAGAGAACCAATTATGGAAAAAAAAGCCTCTCCCTCCGCCCTCCCCTGTAGGGAGGGAGCCTGTCCGTGAAAGGGTGGTCTTTGCCCATGAGAACCACAGACCAACGCCTGAGAGGAAAAGAAACATATCCACGCCGAGGTTTCCCATTCGCCGGAGACCATAGAAGTCACTCCACCTTGGTAATCCAACGTGGAAGAGTATGACGAAAAGCATCGCCATTCCCATGTGCTCCGCTCTGAATCGGGAGACGTTTACGAGGTCTATGTCCTTTATTTTCAAAATAGTTACAAATTACTAATTACTTAAATTGTGTCATCAGCTTCTTAAATATCATCGCCAGAACAATAGTGGCAACAAGGTATAGTAGAAGCCCTGCAAAGAGGTCACCGTGACGTGATATTGGGATAATCACCTTTCGTGTTATCGGATGGCACACAAACATAGCCGCAGATATACCTCCCACCCATGAAAAAATATTCATCAGGAATTGTGGAAGTAGTTTGACGATTGCCACCGTGCCTATGCATATAACGAAAGGCACTATAATCCATGTAGCGAACCAGAGGCTGAACAGGAATATCAAAGCCGTACTAGCAATGGCGAGACCAATGTATGTGGTACGTGTAGGTTCGTTGAAACGGTTATGTCGGGCGAACAGAACTCCTACGATGAAGATAGGAAGAGATCCAAACACATTATAGCGATACCATTGAAGTGACAATCCTTCTGGAGGAAAGAACAACTGCGCAAGGAGGGTGACGGCAAATAATCCACCAATAACGCATTTATTCGTCCGTAGGTTTCTCGGATAGAACACCAATCGATATACGATATATATTTGCACCATCAATCCGAAGTACCAATATGGTCCGGGCCAGATGTCATGGTCGGGATCCTTGTAGAGATTGCTGAACATACCTAACTGTCCGACTACATTCCAGAACTCGTATCGGCGTGGTCCTGGAGTCATGTAGTCAACCATGACGTATGCAGAATATCCTACAATCATCATCAGAAACAGTTTCTTATAATGCTTCCAGATGAAAGCCCAGGCTCCTTCTTCCTTACCTTCAACCGCTAATGGGGATTTCTCATATTTCATTACCAGTCCGTAGGCACTAAGGAA
This sequence comes from uncultured Bacteroidales bacterium, assembly GCA_902801425.1. Taxonomy (GTDB): domain Bacteria; phylum Bacteroidota; class Bacteroidia; order Bacteroidales; family Bacteroidaceae; genus Prevotella. The sequence continues at coordinate 55,593 of CADCIQ010000024.1, forward strand.
TACGAACACTGGCACACCATAATGACCGAAGAAAGAGATTAGATGAGTAATAAGTTCCCAGGAAGGATGAGCAACCTCAACCATCAATCGCCTGACATTACGCTCAGAAAACTGATACTCATTCTCCTGTACCATCTTACCGAGCCAATGACAGTAATTGTGTAATACGATAGCGAGGATGGCAATTCCACGCATTGCTTGCGATTCTGTTTTGCTTATTTTTATCATTTACTCTTCACTATTTCATCATAATCCACGAGATGCTGCATCAGTCGCTGTCTCTTCTCGTTATATTGAGGACTGAGCAAGTCCAACTGTGGACGATATGCCTTGCACTTTATTCCTGCCAGGCCAAGGAGAAGATGCGACATTGCATCAGTCATAAAAGGCTTATTCTTTGCCTTCTTTATAGCAACCACAATGTCAGGATGCCTCTTGGCATATTTTTTCGTGCAATAGAACCACATTGGTATCTCGTATTCCTGCTGGGCTATATTCTTCGTGATGTTGGTGGTGTGGTTTCGCCCACAATGATGCAGAGAACCAGGACCATAGACTTCATCACCGTGGTCTGGGAAATAGATGATTATAGCATCATCATTCTTGAACCTATCAACGATAGCACCTACAACAGAGTCATTATACCACACAGCACAATCGTAGAATGCTATGTTCCTCTTCTCCTTCTGAGTGTTCTGCGGACAATCATAATCTTCCGGGAAGAACTTCATCTTCTGTTTTGGGCATCTTATGCGGTAGTTCACATGCTGTCCCATGAGGTGGAAAATGGTGAGTGAAGGTACAGAAACTGTATCAACTACGCCTTCGGGCGGTGCTATTAGTCGGGCATGGTCTTTCAGCAAATCCTCATCCCAGAGGTGTGTCTCTTCATTCCTGACATCAAACTGAACCTTGCTCAGTATCTCGTCGTTGATGAAGAATCCACCGCTAACGTCAAATATTGCATCCTTGGCATGAGGCAGGAACTGATTGGTAAGGAAATTGACCTGATAGCCCGCCTTGCGGAACAATTGGCAGAAAAGAGGATAGTCGCACCAGTCACCATTATCACCTACGGTGTAGGTCGTCATGAGATGCTTGAAGACAAACGATGTGAGGTTCCATGGTGCCATAACATCATTGAACTTCACCAATCGTCCACTCTTCTCCATCTTTACCTGACGGGGAGTGTTCTTCTTCTCATAACCATAGAGTTGGGAATGATACTTATTGTAACTCTCGCCTATGATAAGAACGATGTTTGAAGGTTTGGACTCCATAAGTCCTTGTGGAATACCCAGTTGCTCAGAAGTCATGCGCTCCACCTTTTCAGCCTCTGCCTTCAGACGGTCAAGCTGAAGAGATACAAGGCGATTGGTGAATACGGCATCAGCAAGTCGATAGACAGGCTGATACATCACCACCATTGGATGCAGGTTCATATCTTTCTCCACATCACCCACGGTCTGGCAGTTGAAGTGACGAACCATGCACTTTTTATTGGTGAGGGTATCGCTCCAGCCCAGTATTATGAGGAGTAAAGACAAGAGGCAAAAGGCATAAGGGAATACTCTCCCTATTCTCTCCAACCTATACCTTACGCCTTTCACTTTCCATTTTATTACTTCATATATGATATGCGCAAGCAATACAAGCAGCACCCATCCGAGTTCGGTTGTGAACACAACCTCAAAATTAACATAGGTACTCAGAAATTCTGCCGTCTCGTTTCCTGTTGTCTCACCTACGAGTAAGAGCATCGACGGACTGATGGTGTTGCCGAACTGCACCATACAGAACGTATCAACAATGGCAAGCGAATAGGCAATGGCATAGACGATACCCCTCACGGTTGTACGCAAAGGGAATTTCCTTATCTTCCTAGGAATAAGCGAAATAAAGAACGTGAGTATAAGCAAGTCAAGGAAAAGCTCATAGTAAAGGTTTCCATAGACCTCCGCTCCCTTCCAATGAGGAAGGACGGCATAGCTTTCAACTATGCCAAGAGCATACATGAACACGAGAAAGCCAAGACTATCCTTAGAGAATAGCGACTTTCCCATGCTCCTTATTATTCCTATGACTCTTTTCCCGAAAGACATTACTTATCCATATAAGGGTCAGTTCCAAGAACTGTCTTTGCCAGACGCTTAGCCTTCTCGCGAAGCTGATTAACATCAGCGTCAGGCTCGCCATAGCAAAGAGTTACGCCCATACGGCGACCGAAATGTCCGCCTGGCTTAGCGAAGATACGAACACGAGTACATTCCTCCTTCAAGGCATCAACGAGATTATACTCTGGTGCCTCTACATATTCCTTGTCAGCAAGAATAACGGCAGAAGCACCGGCATGCTCAAGTCTGATGTCGTGGATAGGAAGTCCGAGGACAGCACGGAGATGTAGCTCGAACTCTGAGAGGTTGGTAGTGTGACCAAGAGTAACCATACCTGTATCATGCGGACGTGGAGAAAGCTCTGAGAACACAACTCCGGTATCTGTGAGGAAGAACTCAACACCCCAGATTCCATATCCTGTCAAAGCCTTTGTCACCTTGTCTGCCATATCCTGTGCATCCTTCAGATCCTTCTCTGAAATCTGATATGGCTGCCAGGACTCACGATAGTCGCCACCTACCTGAACGTGTCCGATTGGAGGACAGAAGAGCGTAGGACCATTCTTCTGAGTAACAGTAAGAAGGGTGAACTCAGAAGTGAAGTGGATAAACTCCTCGATGATTACCTCCTTCACATCGCCACGCGCACCAGCCATCGCTGCATCGAAAGCAGGCTTCAGGTCTTCAAAGGTCTTGACTGTGCTCTGACCGTGACCAGAAGATGACATAAGAGGCTTGATGACGCATGGGAAACCAATCTCCTTACTTGCCTCTACAAGTTCGTCATATGTCTTGGCATAGAAATATTTTGCTGTTCTGAGTCCGAGTTCCTTAGCTGCAAGGTCACGGATAGCCTGACGGTTCATTGTGTAGTTCACCGCACGGGCAGAAGGCACAACCTGAATGCCCTGTTTCTCAAAGTCGAAGAGACGCTCTGTGCGGATTGCCTCAATCTCTGGCACGATGATATCTGGCTTATGCTTATTTACCACGGCAGCGAGTGCATCACCATCAAGCATAGAGAACACCTCACGTTCGTCTGCCACCTGCATAGCAGGAGCATCATTGTATTTGTCACACGCAATTACATACACGCCCTTACGCTTTGCAGCAAGAACGAACTCCTTACCAAGTTCCCCGGAACCTAACAGTAAAATCTTTTTCATTTGTCTAAGTATTAAGTGATTAAATATTGTTGTCTTGTTTTCCCCTGCGGGAAATCACCTCACGCACGAATCCAGAGATGAGCCTTGCCGTACCCTCAATTCCCAACAAAGAGGAATTGACACAGAGGTCATAGCTCTTGGAGTCTCCCCATCTCTTTCCCGTGTAATAGTTATAGTATGCCGCCCTTTCCTCTTCCTTTCTCTCAATGAGTTTTCGGGCAGTATCACTATCACACATCTTCACTCTCGATACACACGCTATGCGGTCTTCCATGTCAGCATTGATAAAGACATTGACCACATTGTCCATATCCCTTAGCACATAGTCAGCCGACCTGCCAATGAACACGCATGAGCCTTCACTGGCAGCCTTCCTGATGGCATCGCTCTGGAACTTGAACAAAGCCTCGGGCGATATCTTGTCTTCATAGAAATTGCCAGAGGTTACAGCACCACGGAAATGAAACAGATGATTTAGGAATCCTCTGTGCTCATCGTTCTTCTTGAACAGTTTTGCTGAGAAACCACTCTCCTCGGCTGCAAGGTCAAGAAGTTCCTTATCAAGCAAGCGAGCATTAAACTCCTTTGCAAGCAACTGGGCAATTTCACTACCGCTACTGCCTACCTGACGACCTACGTTGATAATTATTTTCTCCATACGCTCGACTTTTTCATCATAACTGCCGCTACTACCGTAGCAAGGGCATCAGAGAACGGCATTGATATCCATACGCCCCAAAGTCCCCATATCTCAGAAAAGATGGCGAGGGCTGGAACGAGAAACAGCAACTGACGAGAAAGTGACAGAAACATACTCACCTTCGCCTTGCCAGTACTCTGGAAAAAATTGGTTACTACTATCTGGAATCCCACAATAGGGAACATCATCAGCATCATCCTTATGGCTGTCTCGGCGAGACTTATCAATGCCTCATCTTTTGTAAACAACCTTGCACATGGATAGGCGGCAAACATAGCCACGAGGAAGCCTATGGTACATACCGCAGTAGCACATACAATGGACAGTTTCACCACCTTACGAAGTCGGTCATAGTTCTGCGCTCCGTAGTTGTAGCCTGCTATTGGCTGCATTCCCTGGTTCACACCCATTGTCACCATCACAAACACGAATCCTATCCTGTTGGCTATTCCGTATGCTCCTACGGCAAGGTCACCTCCATGTTTCATCAGACAGGTGTTGATGAAGATAACCACCAGACAGGCGCATGAGTTCATAGCGAATGGCGACATGCCAATACCGATTATGTTCTTCACAATCGGCTTGTTAATTCTGAACAGGCAATAGTCGAAGTGCAATATCTCATCCCTGTTAGAGAACAGTTTCCATTGCCAGCAAAGAGCAACGACCTGTGAGAGTATCGTGGCAAAGGCTGCACCACGGATTCCCATATTCAGACCATAGATGAAGAGCGGGTCAAGGATAGTGTTGAGCACAACCGTAAAGATTGTGGCATACATAGCATGACGAGGCTTACTGGCAGAGCGAAGCACGGCATTCAATCCGAAGTACAGATGCGTAAAGGCATTGCCCGCAAGTATTATCTGCATATACTCCCTTGCGTATGGAAGCGTATTGTCCGATGCTCCAAAGAACCTCAGTATAGGGTCAAGGAACAACAGGCATATTCCACCGAAGAGAATACCCACGACAATATTCAGCATCACGCAGTTACCCAGCACCTTATTGGCTATGGCATAGTCACGCTGTCCCAGTTTCATGCTTATGAATGTGGAAGAACCCACACCTATTGCCGCACCGAATGCAGCCGAAAGGTTCATGAAAGGAAAGGTGATAGCCAATCCCGAAATCGCCAATACGCCAACGCCTTGACCGATGAAGATGCTGTCCACCATATTGTAGAGCGAGGCGGCTACCATAGCGACGATAGCGGGCAGGGCATACTGCATCAACAATCGTCCGACTGGTTTCGTGCCCAGCTCCAAAGTGGCTTCTTTATTATCCATTTATGTACATTATTTATTTAGGGCACAAAGTTAGCATATTTTTGGTTCATTTCAAAATAAAATCGTCAATTTGTTTTGTCGAATCAGTTTTTTCTCATAACTTTGCGCCAAAATCATCAGTTATGAACCTCACTCTCTACCAACTCAACAATCTCGTCAGGCAGACCATAGAATATTCGCTTTGCGAAACCTATTGGGTGGAAGCCGAGCTTGCGGAATGCCGCGAGTCGGGCGGGCATTGCTATATGGATTTGGTGCAGAAAGACGATGATATGCTTGTTGCACGTGCCCAGGCACGATGCTGGAGAAGCACTTGGAGCTATGTACTTCCTAAGTTCATGAAAGTAACAGGCGAGCGTCCGCATCCGGGAATGAAGATCCTGCTATTGGTAAAGGCACAGTTTCACGAGGCTTACGGTTTTTCGTGGATTGTTCAAGACATTGACCCCAACTACACTCTTGGCGATATGGCTCGTCAACGCATGGAGATTATTCAGACCTTGAAGCGTGAAGGGGTATTCGACCTTAACAAATCCTTGACTATTCCAAAGTTTGCTCAAAGAATAGCCGTCATTTCTTCTCAGACAGCAGCAGGATATGGCGATTTCTGCAACCAGCTTCTCAACAACGAATATGGTTTTCAGTTCACCACACGACTTTTCCCTGCCGTTATGCAAGGTGAGCAAGTTGAGCAGACAATTATAGCTGCACTTAACAAAATCAACGATTCCATCGAGGAATTTGATGTTGTGGCCATCATCCGAGGTGGTGGCGCAACGAGTGATTTCTCAGGTTTTGACACCCTCGAACTGGCAGAGAATGTGGCAAATTTCCCTTTGCCAATTATTACGGGCATAGGTCATGACCGTGACGAGTGCATTCTCGACATGATTTCATGCGTAAGGGTAAAGACCCCAACGGCAGCAGCTACCTGGCTTATTGACAATCTCATAGAAACGCTCGATGAAATCGAGGATTTTTCGCGTAGAATTACCGATCATGTCCGCTCAAGGATGGAAAAAGAACGTATTCGTCTTGGCAGAATCCAAAGTTTTCTGCCTGTTGCTTTCTCACTAAAAAAGACAAGGGAAGAGTCAAGGCTTACAAATCTTGCCACCCGACTCCAGACTTCTGTCACGCAGCATATCAACATTGAACACAATCGCATATCGGGCATAGAGCAACGACTACCTCTTGTCATCAAGAGTCGTCTGGAACGCGCCAGCTACCAGCTCGAAATGCTCTCACAACGCACTAATGCCGTTGACCCTATCCACATCCTACGCAGAGGCTACAGCATCGCCCTCCACGATGGAATGGCGATAAAAGACCCTAAATCGCTCCATAAAGGCGATGAAGTAACGGTCGTTATGGCGAGTGGGGCAATAGAAACAATCGTCAAATAACATCACATATATTATTTCTTATCCAACGCAAAGACGCTGAGACGCAAAGTTTCATGTTCTTTTCCGAAAATCTCTGTGTCTTTGCGTTTAATTCAAAAAAAATATGAAAAAAACACCTAATTATGAAGAGGCAGTCTCACAGCTTGAGGAGATTGTAAAGAAAATGGAGAGTGGAGAACTCGACATTGATATGATGAGTACAGAACTCAAGAACGCCCAGCAACTCATAAAACTCTGTAAAGACAAGCTCACAAAGACCGAAGAGGAAATCAAGAAGATACTCGAAAGTGGTAAGTGATCATTACCATAATGTTAAAAGTCTAAAGTCAAAGCTCATAATCCCTTCGCTTGCAAGCGATAATATTTTTTCCTGAAACCTCCAAACAAATCAAGTAAATTGTGAAAACAAACAGAGGATAGCCCCAAATACGAAAATATCTGGCATAACCGAAACTCTTATGTTTCTCCATCATTAGTCCATCAATTCTCCATACATACTCCATCGAAACTATGGAGTATGTATGGAGTATCTATGTAGTATGTATGTAGTATCTTCGAAGGAAGAACAGATCTAAAGCATAGAAAACGCCCCTTCTCTCAGTACTAAAGACAAAGAGTCTAAAGGTAGAGAGAAGGGGAGGTTAGATAGAATGTAAATCCCACACCGCCAATGGATTCACAAGGAATTGTTGGAGGTGTGGGAAGATTCTACGACAACGTATCCATCTCACATGAGCCTTACAAACCCCCAAAATCTGTGTGGGCACAAATTCGAACTCAAAAAAACGAACCGCCTAATGATGATGGAGTTACGTGATTTACTACCACAATGTGGGTTAAAAATAATTAACAATTACAGATGCAATATTGCTAACGGATCACGATTATATAGGCAGAAACATTAACATATAAAACATAACAGAAATGAAAACAATGAAAATCTGGAGAAACATCTTTGTGATGTGCGTTACATTGCTTCCCTTCGTCTCTTGCAGCAGCGACGATGATGACAAGGACATTACCAATGAGATTAATATGAGCGTTTCCGCTGAACCGAGCGTTATGTACGATCTCTTCGACAGCATGGGAGAGCATCCCATCGAGTGTATGCAAGTGATGACGGAAGACGAGCCGGGACAATGGCAGAACCTATACTTCAGCGAAGTCAAAGGCTTCACTTACGAAAGAGGTCATGAATACGTGCTGCGCGTGAAACGGACTATTTTGGCCAACCCTCCCCAGGATGCCAGCAACCGCACATACGAACTGGTGCGCATCCTCGCCGACAAGAAAGTGGAAGAGGTGGCAGAACCTGTGGAGAAAG
>CADCIQ010000025.1 GCA_902801425.1 uncultured Bacteroidales bacterium
CAAGCGTCTCTTCGAACAGGCAGAGATTGCCGCCTTCAACAGGGATGAACTGTATGACTACCGTGAGAGTCAGAAGGATTTCTGGGACTTGAACAGCGCGATAGAGACTGCGGAGAAGAAAGGACGGGCTGAAGGCATGAAGGAAGGCATAATAAAAACTGCAAAAAACATGAAAGCAGAAGGCTTGCCTACATCTCTTATTGCAAAGATGACAGGTCTTTCTGAGGAAGAGATCTGCAATCTCTAAAGATTGTTATTTTCCAGAAAGTTACAGTATCTCACGTTAAATATTCACTTTTTCTGCGAAAAAATTTGGATGAATGAAAACATTTTTGTATTTTTGTCGCAGAAAGTAATAAACCATAAACTATAACAACTTAAACAGGAAATATATGATGAAAAAATTTACTCTTGCAGCTGTGCTTCTGTCTATGAGCCTCTTTGCTTCGGCTCAAACCAAATCTGTAACCGTAAGCTCAATAAATGGTACTAACATGGAGCAATATGATGGTCAGGTTGCAGAAGTCAAGATGAACCGCTATATGTTCACTGGCTGGAATACGGTTAGTTTCCCATTCGACCTCTCTGCCGACAAGGTTAATGAGTTTTTCGGCAACGACTGCCGTCTGGAGGTTCTTACAGGTATTTCAGGAGACAGCAATGCCATGAAGCTCTATTTCCAGGACGCAAAGTCAGAAGGCATCAAGGCTAACACTCCTTATATCCTTTATTTCACAGGCGAACCACAGAACGTGAAGATTAGTGCAGAATCAACCTTATTTGCTGGTGAATCAAAGGTTTCTTTTTCTTCCAATGGCTATACCGTAAACTTCAATGGTACGGACAAGATCATTAACGGCAACAATATCTACGGCATATTTGCCGCTGACAATGCCGAATCTAAGTTTGCAAAGATTGAAGGCACAACAGGTTGCTATGCCACCCGTTGCTACATTACCGTAGATGGCGACAAGGATGTGACTTTCATTCCTGTTCACAATGAGAAGACTACTACTGCCATTAACAAGGTTTCATCAACTGATAATGACAATGCCAAGGTCTATGATATCAATGGTGTACAGAAGAAGTCTGTCAGCAAGGGTATCAATATTGTGAAGGGAAAGAAGTTCGCAGTAAAATAAACGCGATTCTGCTCACACAGAATATAATCACATAGATTATAAGGAGTTGCCAGATATTGATTTCAATATCTGTAAAGACCGAAAATGGAAGTGCGGTGATATGCTCGAGGAATACGTTCTGAAAGTGTGTCACCGCACTCAGCATATATGCAAGAGCCTCACTTAGAAGCATAAACGGCAAAAACAAAGAGGCAAGGAATGCAAGTGAGAGACCAACGATAAGCATCGCCGTAACTGATACCACAAGACTGGTCACTAAACCATAGCAAGGTAATGTATGGAAATAAAACACAACCAATGGTAACACCATTATCTGTGCGGAGAATGATAGCGCAAGACTGCTATATATCCATCTCCAACAATTACGAAGGGTAAACCTTGAGGATTTTTCCGTCCAATTACAGTCTTCCTTATATATGAGACTCATCAATATTGGCATATACATGCCAATTCCCAGTACAGCGAGATATGACATCTGAAAGCCTATATCGAAAATAGACAAAGGACTTATCATAAGAGTAAGGAAGGCTGTAATAGCGAGTACGGTTATTGTATCAGTCTTTCTAAACAACATCCTTGACACTCCATATACAGAAAGCATAACAGCAGAACGAACAACTGATGACGACATTCCAACAAGTATGACATAGAGCCAGATAGCGAGTAATATGATAAGGGAGATGATATTTCTAAAGATTTGCTCTGATGGCAAAAGCCGCAATAAAAGCCTTACTGCTTTCCGCAATTTGACATTTCTCTCTACAGGTAGTTTCTCCCACAGCAATTCAGGTATGGCATATACCCATAGCATTGTGCGCATAACCAACCACGAAAGCATAAAATAGATTATTGCGAGATGCATTCCTGAAAGCGCAAGTACATGAGATGCTCCCGTCTGCGAATAAACGGTTCTAAGTTGATGACTAATACCAGTTTTATCCCCAAGTACCATAGCATTGACCACCGCATTCTCATCTCCCGAAATGCCGAAACACACAAATCCATCACTCAATTCTCTTCTCAATGGTTCAAAAGACACAACAAGACCATCGAAATGTAAAGGCACATCAGCAATCGCCATTCTTATAACACCAACCACGAAAAAGGCGAAGAGAAACACCAACGTGCGCAATCCTTCTCTCTGCAAGAAGATACCTGCAAGAAACAGGGCTACCAGAAGAATGTATAGTGACGTTAACGACAATTCTGGCGCAACGACACTACCGGCAAATAACCCTATTATGAAAGCAACAGAGAGAGGACGCATAGATATTTACTATTTAACTATTTACTATGTACTATTTTTATTTACTATTTTACTATTTACTATGTACTATTTATTTACAATTTTTTAAATTTCCTATTTGGTTTTGATTGACGAAAAATAGTACATAAACCCAATAGTACATAAATAGTAATTAGTACATAGCTAAATAGTAAATGATATCATTAGTACATCTCTGCAACCATATCTGCACAGCGTTCTCCATCTACTCCAGCAGAAACAATGCCTCCTGCATATCCTGCACCTTCACCACAAGGGAAGAGACCACGTATGGTTACGTGTTGAAGAGTTTCTGCATCACGAGTAATTCTCACCGGTGATGACGTGCGCGTCTCTGTTGCTATCAGACAAGCCTCATTAGTGAGGAAACCGTGACGCTGCTTGCCAAAGTACTGAAAACCTTGCTGCAACCTACCAGCAACATCCTTAGGCATCCAGAAATGAAGAGGCGAACTTATCAATCCTGGAGCATAACTTGACTTTGGAAGATCATAACTGAGTTTGCCCTTGCAGAAATCAGCCATACGCTGAGCAGGAGCCGTCTGACTCATATTTCCTTGTTGCCAGCAGTCTCTTTCAAGCTGTTCCTGATAGTGCATTACAACAAGCGGATCATTAGCATCACCTTTCGTAATGTCCTCAGGTCTTACTTCTACTACCATACCAGAATTACTCCATTTACCTCCACGGTTACTTGGGCTCATACCATTCACAACAAGTTGTTCCTGACCTGTTGCAGCAGGAATGACAAAACCACCAGGACACATACAGAAAGAATATACTCCCCTACCCTCTACCTGAGTGACAAAAGAATATTCTGCTGCTGGCAGATACTTACCACGACCTTGCTTGTTATGATACTGAATCTGATCAATGAGTTGCGAAGGATGCTCAAGACGCACCCCCACGGCAATTCCCTTTGCTTCAATATGTATTCCTGCATGAGCGAGATAACGATATACGTCACGAGCGGAATGTCCTGTGGCAAGAATGACAGGACCAAGATACGTCTCGTCGGTATCTGTCACAAGATTATGACAAAGAACACCTTCCACTTTCTCTCCCTTGAGAAGGAGTTCTGTCATCTTTGTCTGAAAATGCACTTCACCACCCGATTTCTTGATCTGCTCTCGCATATTCTCAATGACAAGAGGCAGTTTATCCGTACCTATATGCGGATGTGCATCTGCAAGAATATTGGTAGAAGCACCAAACTGACAGAACACATTAAGGATCTTCTCTATATTGCCACGTTTCTTGCTACGGGTATAAAGTTTACCATCACTATATGCCCCGGCTCCTCCTTCTCCGAAACAATAGTTTGATTCATCATTCACCTTCTGCTCAGACTTAATACGGGCAAGATCCTTCTTACGCTCACGCACATCCTTTCCACGCTCAATGACAATAGGACGAAGACCATGCTCTATAAGACGAAGGGCAGCAAAAAGTCCGGCAGGACCTTCACCAACCACGATAACAGGCTTGCCATTGCTCACATCTGGATATTCTGTCACAGTATATGCAAGGTCGGCAGGTTCCTCATTTACGTATGTACGCACGGTGAGATTAACATAGACCTGACGCTGACGAGCGTCTATGCTACGACGAACTATACGAATAGCCTTAATGGTACGTGCATCAATGCCCTTCTCTTCAGAGATATGATTGATGATAAGCGATGAATCCGAGGCAATCTGAGGCAATACGCGAAGTTGAATGTCTTGTATCATATTATGTACAATTTACTATTTACAATGTACAATGTTTATACAATTTTGTAAAAACGGAAAAAGGTTCTCACATTTCTGTAAGAACCTTTGCGGTGCGTACGAGGCTCGAACTCGTGACCTCCAGCGTGACAGGCTGGCATTCTAACCAACTGAACTAACGCACCAGTTTTGCTTCCAGATTTACGATTTGTGGCGGTGCGTACGAGGCTCGAACTCGTGACCTCCAGCGTGACAGGCTGGCATTCTAACCAACTGAACTAACGCACCAAAATCGTTATTTCTTTTTAGCGAGTGCAAAGGTAGGCATTTTTTCTGAATCCTCCAAATTTTTCTCAATCTTTTTTCAAAAAAAGTTGAAAAATGACAGAATTTGAATAGGAATTTGCATTTTTGAACCAATTATTGAGAATTGATGCACGATTGAAGCCTATCTTATCAAAAACCTTACAACAAGGCTCATTGTCCTCTGAAATGAAAGCATAAATCTGATCTAAAAGTCCAATTCTGCTTGCATACTCAACTAATAATTGCGCAGCTTTGATTGCATATCCATGACTACGGAAGTCTTTTGCTATGATAAGTCCGATTTCCGCACGACGATGACGTGCATCAAAGTTGAATATATCTGCAAGTCCTATGACCATTTGCTCATCACTATCATCACATACCACAAGACGCACTTGCTGATCAATAGTGAGGTCACAATGCTGATTGGCGATATAGTCGCGCAAGACATAGCGAGAAAATGGTGCGCTCATGTTAGAGTATTCCCAATCATCGAGATTATTCTCTATGGCATAAAGCTGTTCCAGATCCTCAGGTTCAAGTGCTCGAAGTTTAAGCATATCTATTCTTCAGGATTTTTGTCTTTCTTACGAAAAATGAACGGGATGCACAGAAGCAGCATTATAGCCAGATATCCTGCCCCCGTATAATCATAGATAAAATAGACAACGGCATCTATCAGCAACGTGATTGCCCACAGGGAAATGCGATAGAGTGCATTGTTGCGAAGCCACTTCAAACAAGCATAGATAGCAACGAGTGAGAGGGCAAGAGAAAAAATCTGAATGTAGTATAACACGATAATTACGAATTATAAATTACTAATTACCTTTCTTTATTCAAAAGGTACACGATTTACGATAGAACGACCGAGGGTGAGCTCATCGGTGTACTCAAGTTCATCACCGACACTTATTCCTCTGGCAATGACACTAAGCTTCACATCAAATTGCTGGAGACGCTTAGAAATATAAAAGTTGGTGGTATCACCTTCCATAGTACTTGCAAGAGCAAAAATCACCTCCTTCACTTCTCCTGTGGACACTCGCTCTACAAGAGAATCAATTTCAATATCCGATGGTCCAATTCCATCCATTGGCGAAATAACACCTCCAAGCACATGATAAAGACCATGAAACTGCTGAGTATTCTCAACAGCCATCACATCCTGTACATTCTCAACAACACAAACAATGCTCGGATCTCTGCGACAATCAGAACAGATAGTACAGACATCGGTATCAGAAATGTTATGACAGACACGACAATGCTTTATCTCACGCCTCATCTGCGTAAGCGCACCTGTAAACTCGTCCATAAACTCATTATCCTGACGAAGCATGTACAGTACAAGTCGGAGTGCGGTTTTTCTTCCAACACCAGGAAGGCGCGAGAACTGATTAACCGCATTATCGAGTAACCTTGATGGTAACATCCTATTATTGCATTTTATTTAGACCTTCCCAACGAACATTCCATTTCCCGTTCTGCGGAAAGCCTGGATTCTTAATATTCTTACATCCATCCCAACCGGCACACATCATGGCTATTGCATCAAGCAAAGCCCCATTGCCAGGCAGATATACACGCAGTCGTTTCGACTCCTGATAGTTATGACCGGAAACGAGATACCTGTTCTTTTCCTCATCAAGAAGAAGGGCACGGATAGCCGTCTCACCATCTCCAAGTCGAGCGGCACACATAGCTATCATTCCATAATCCCAGCCCCATGTAGTTGCCCAGTTCCAGTTATCCATCACCCATGAAAGAGTGCGTTTCATCTTCTCTCTATCATAGAGACCATAGTCTGGAAGAAGTCCACAAGCACCAAGCACAGCCGGATGATCTGAACGGCATTTAAGATAGAACTCCTCCGCAGTAAGTTGTTTCTTTCCAGTATCTCCTCCATAATTGAATGGATCGAAAGAATCTGTAGGAGAACACCCTGAAACACTATCAGCAATGAAAGGCTGAGTTGGAAGTCCTGCTGTATATATTCCATCATGCTCAGGAAGAGGAGCCATACTCCTCATTATCTCATCCCATTCATTATTTCGAGTTAATCCCTGACGCTCACGCCATTTTTGAGCAACAGTAAGACCATACACGAAATATGCCTGTTCGAAAGGATGGCAATATGAGAAATCCTTTGACATTGATTCCTGCATAGCCGTCTGTCCATAGAGACGAATTTCACCATTCTTCTGACATGACTTTGCAAAATCAGCAATAAACATAGCCGTTTCCTCAACGTACTTCCCATAAGCCTTGAGAGTCTCGTACTGCCTTTTCACAGAATCATCCCTTTCAGAAGCATGACGATATAGTTCCTCCGCCATATATATATAATGTGGCTGTTGCCATGTAAGGAATGAACCGACATTGGAAGGAGCCTCACCAGCTTCATTATCTGTCATCTTCATCCAACGCACGCCCTTGAATCCCTGACGCTCGGCTATCTCCTTTGCCTTTGGATATGCCCTAGAGCTATACCAGCCATCCAACATTTCCTTTAACACCTCTGGACGATTCCAAAGCGAGAAATCAATGGTATGCCACCAAGTCATCTCAAGATGCGGACGACCATACCATGAATTATACGTAAGACCAGTTTCCTGTGGCGGATCATCATTTGCACAGTTTATATAGGTAAGGTATTGAGACAATACAGTTCTGCGTTCAAGTTCCTTTGCCCTCGGCTCTGTACAAGCTCCGAAATCTACAAATGCGCCTTTCTCCCACCACTCATTCCACGCTTCCTTGACAGTATTCAGCAACGAATTAAAATCCAAGCCAACGATTTTAACATCATCATTGAAATATTCAACACCAAAAGACAAGCAATCTCCTTTCGTTTCAAGCAAATAGGAATGTAATCCATGTTGTCTTAACGATGCTTTTCCTTCCCATGTCACACCCACATAATAGCACGTACCATCAAGCCTATGCATGATAATTGCCCAATCCTTTCCCTTTTCTATGATCTCGGAATTATGCTTTCCATCACTTCCGAAATCTGAAGCGAAATCGGAATGCTTTCCTGTGGGATATGGCAACGTAATACACACAGAAGCCTTTCCTTTTGAAAGAAGTCTTGAATTTATACGAGAAATCAAATGATTACCATATTGCATACAAGCTGTCGTAACATTCACTTTCTCTCCCAATGCCCTATACGATGATGTTATTACACCATTATACAAATCCAGTTCCTGATTTATATCAGCAATCTTGCTAAGAGGAATCTGCTTATTATTCTCCTTTATAACAAGAGCTACATTACCCAAGTTAAGGCGATGAGGGTTCACACGATAGTATTCCGTAGCCCTCTTATTACGACCTTCCGCCTTATACTCAACTGCATACACCTCCTTATGCCCATGCCCAAGATCCATCGTCCTATAAGTCTCTTCAACTTTAAGACTATCTTCATTGGGAAAAGAATGCCATCCCCAATCAGACATAGCACATAAAGGTACTCCATCCTTATAGTCAAAAGGATAGGATTGTAATCCTGTCACATCAACCGTTGTCACAAAATGACCATTGCCTACGCTAAGAGAACTTAGCGGATCGGCAGAAGTCACCTTAGGGTTGTGGCGAGATAGAACGGATTTTCGGTCTATCTTCTGGGCGAGCGAAGAGCTCGTCACGAGTAATGCGAGGAGCAGAGTCAGTTTTAAGCGAATCTTTTCCATCAGCAGGTTTAGGATTTGTTGGTTGCTCGGCAACTTCCTTTGAATGAGCAAGAATCAATCGGACATTCTCCAATGAAGCGAGACGGAAAGCCGAGGAAACCTGTTCGTTATTATTACGAAGCAGAATGAAATATCCCTTTACGGACTTGATACCCAGACGCTTGTAATCATTGAACGAAGTCGTGAACCTACCGTTGGAACTTGCATGACACGTATTAGTAACCACACTATCATTTGAAAGAGTAACGGCAAGTATGGCAACAAGATTACGAGAACCTTCCTGGAATATGAAGTTGGCATCAAACTGAAGCGTAAGTACATCACCAGCCTTAAAAGTAGAGTCGGTCGTAATGGCGAACTTGTTAAGGTTGTATGGCGTCTGCTGCATCAGGATAAAGTTACGCTCAGAGTTCCAGATATTAACGGTATCACCCGACAATGTTGCCTCATCAAGCGAAACATCACCTCCAAGATCTATCACTTCTGTACGAATACGCTCAGAAAGCCCCTCGTATATTTCATAAAGTTTGTCAGCATGACGACAGTAATAGTTATATGAGGAATCCCATTCAGCCTGTGTGATGCCATATTTACGAAATATCGCCTCACGGTTCTTAATCTCATTTACCCTACGATCATTATTATTATCATCCATTATGTTCTGCGACAAATGGATATCATACAAGATGTCCTCCATCTCCCCCATTGACAAAACGTCTGAGGAGTCGGAGGAACATGCTGTCATGCCCACAATAAATATGAGTATGTATAGTATTTTCTTCACTTAAACAGATGTTGATAGTCCGTTCTACAGAAAAGAAGCAATGACACGACACTTACGCTAATGCTTGCATCGGCAAAGTTGAATATAGGGCTGAAGAACACGAACCTCTCCCCCCCACATACAGGAAACCAATCCGGATAATTAGTCACAATGAGAGGGAAATAGAACATATCTACTACCCTACCCTCAAGGAAAGGAGCATAGCCAGTTCCCCAGGGGACAAAGTATGACGCATATTCTGGAGAAGCTCCAGAGAATATCAATCCGTAGAACATGCAATCTATCAGATTTCCCGCAGCTCCGGCAAGAACCATAGACAGAAGCACTACATACAACCACCTTGCGCCTTTCATTATCCGTTTGAAGATATAATAACCGATAACAAAGATTGCCACAAGGCGGAAGAGACTTAACATCACCTTTGGCATGATGGACATCCCCCATGCCATTCCGTTGTTCTCTATATAGGAAATATAAAACCAGTCGGTGACACGTATGCTTTCGTGAAGAGTCATTCCTGTCTTAACCGAGATCTTAATGACCTGGTCGATGATAAGAATGGCAAGGAAAATCAATATGGAAACGACTGTCTGTTGTTTCTGTTTCTTTGTCATTATTTATTTCGTGCGTTCTTTGACTCTACGCTAAGTGTTGCATGAGGCACAATGCGGAGACGCTCCTTTGGAATCAGCTCACCTGTGATACGGTCAACACCGTATGTCTTATTCTCGATGCGCAGGAGTGCAGCCTCAAGACCACGGATGAACTTCTCCTGACGAGCGGCGAACATCATCATCTCCTCCTTAGTCTGGGTAATGCTACCCTCCTCAAGGATCTTGTAGGTTGGAGATGTATCAGCTACGTCATTGCCATCATCATTACGCAATACGCTCATCATCTGCTTGTAGTCACGACGTGCTACTTCGAGCTTTTCTTCAATAATCTGACGGAACTCCTCGAGATCCTCGTCACTATAACGTTTCTTTATTTCTGCCATGTTGTTTTAGAATTAATAGATACTTAGATTTAAATTATGTTTTTGGTTGGAAGAGTAACCAAAGGATTAATCCTTGGTTACCTTCACTAAAGCCTTAAAGTCATTAAACTCCTGTTCTGAACCGCCCTCTGCATCACCAACCGTGAGAGAGTTTGCAAGTACCTGTGCAGAGATGTGATCACCAAAGACCTTGACAGCCTCGGCAAGTTGTTCATTCTGCTGGAGTACCACGCGGATTCTGTCCGTTATCTCGAAGCCCTGCTCCTTACGAAGAGCCTGCACACGCTTGATAATAAGACGAGCAATACCCTCGTTCTTCAGTTCTGGAGTAATCTCAATGTCAAGGGCAACTGTAATCTTACCCTCCTGAGCTATTGTCCATCCAGGAATATCCTCAGAGATAATCTCAACGTCAGCTGCCTCAACTGTTACGTTCTGTCCTTCTGCAACGAGATCGATAGTTCCATTTGCTTCGAGAGCTGCTATCTGCTCCTGACTCATAGCAAGAACAGCAGCATTAACGCTCTTCATAAGCTTACCGAATTTCTTACCCATTGTGCGGAAGTTACACTTCACCTTCTTAACGAGCTGCATACCTGCACCATCCTCAATGAACTGCAATTCCTTCACGTTTGTCTCTGCAAGGATAACGCTTGCCATACGCTCAATACGTGCCTTCATCTCTGCATCAGAAGCCGGGATAGAGATTGTCTGAAGTGCCTGAATTACAGGAATCTTCACTTTCTTACGAAGTGAGAGAACCATAGATGTCACCTGCATAGCAAGCTGCATAGCCTCTTCAAGTTCCTTGTCTATCTGATTCTCCTGAGCCTCTGGATACTTAGCAAGATGGACACTCTCTGACTTATCCTTACCTGTTACGGTATTAAGATCAAGGAAGAGCTGATCTGCATAGAATGGAGCTACTGGTGCAATAAGACGCGCGATTGTGTCGATGCAAGTATAGAGTGTCTGGTAAGCTGAGAGCTTATCCTGTGTCATGCCACCACCCCAGAAACGCTTCTTGTTCAGACGGATGTACCAGTTAGAGAGCTTGTCAATGACGAAGTTCTGGATTAAGCGACCTGCTGGAGTTACGTCATAATCAGCAAGATACTTATCTACATCCTTAACGAGAGAGTTGAGTTCAGAAAGCAACCAACGGTCAAAGTCTGGACGCTCAGCGAATGGAACATCAGCCTCCTCGTATGTGAAGCCGTCAACATTTGCATAGAGAGTGAAGAATGAGTAAGCCTGATAGAGCTTAACGAAGAATGCACTCGTAACATCCTTTACGCCCTCTGGGTCAAATGAGAGATTATCCCAAGGAGATGAGTTTGTAACCATGTACCAACGAACAGCATCTGTTCCGTATGTACCGATACAGTCGAATGGGTTGATTACGTTACCCAGACGCTTTGACATCTTTATACCGTTCTTGTCAAGCACAAGACCGTTAGAGATTACGTTCTTATAGGCAACAGAATCGAATACCATCGTTGCTATTGCGTGGAGGGTAAAGAACCAACCACGTGTCTGGTCAACACCCTCTGCGATGAAGTCAGCAGGATATGCGTTACGAGCATCTATCACATCCTTATTCTCGAATGGATAGTGAATCTGTGCGTATGGCATAGCACCAGAATCAAACCACACATCAATAAGGTCAAGTTCACGGGTAAGTACGCTACCGCTCTCGCCTACAAGTTTGATGTCGTCAACGTATGGACGGTGGATATCTATGCGGTCATAGTTCTCCTGACTCATATCACCAGGAACGAAGCCCTTGTCCTTGAGCGGGTTACTCTGCATAACACCAGCCTTCACAGCCTTCTCTATCTCATTGTAGAGTTCCTCAAGTGAACCAATACAGATTTCCTCCTTTGTATCACGGTTACGCCAGATAGGAAGTGGAGTTCCCCAATAGCGTGAACGTGAGAGGTTCCAGTCATTCAGGTTCTCAAGCCACTTACCAAAACGGCCTGAACCTGTTGACTCAGGATGCCAGTTGATTGTCTTGTTCAACTCTGCCATACGCTCCTTCTTAGCAGTAGAGCGGATGAACCAAGAGTCAAGTGGATAATAGAGCACAGGCTTATCTGTACGCCAACAATGTGGATAGTTGTGTACGTGCTTCTCTATCTTGAACGCACTACCCTCTTCCTTCATTTCAAGGCAGAGTATTACGTTGAGATCCATATCCTTTGATGCAGCCTTCTCGTCATACTTACCACCAACATTATACTTAGGGTCGTATGCGTTCTTAACGAAGTTTCCTGCATGCTTCCAATAAGACTCATTCACGCAAGCCTCAAGGAACTTAGGATCAATATCCTCCTTCACGAAGTATTTACCCGTGAAGTCAACCATCGGACGAGTATCACCAGCCTTGTCAATTACGAAGAGCGATGGAATACCTGCATCCTTAGCCACCTTGGCGTCATCAGCACCGAATGTAGGAGCGATATGAACGATACCTGTACCATCCTCAGTAGTAACATAGTCACCAGGGATTATGCGGAAAGCCTCTGCCTCCTTAACGACGATCTGATCATTCTCAAGAGCACATGGCTTAATCCAAGGCATGAGCTGCTGATAATGTATTCCTACGAGGTCTGAGCCCTTACCCTTCCAGAGAATCTCTATTGGCTGCTCATTACCTTCCTCGTCCTTTGTTGGCTGGAAGTAAGCAGAGAGACGGCTCTCAGCGAGTACATAGATAGCCTCCTCGTTTGTGTAAGGGTTATTGCCCTTGACAGCAACATAGTCAATCTTCGGACCTACACAAAGAGCTGTATTTGATGGAAGTGTCCAAGGGGTTGTTGTCCATGCGAGGATGTATGTTGGGAGTTCTGACTTATTGAACTCAACATTGTCAAGCACCTTGAACTGAGCAGTAACCGTAGTATCCTTCACATCACGATAGCAACCTGGCTGGTTAAGCTCGTGGGAAGAAAGACCAGTACCTGCTGCTGGTGAATATGGCTGAATGGTATATCCCTTATAAAGCAGATTCTTGTTGTAGAGCTGCTTGAGGAGATACCAAAGAGACTCGATATACTTATTGTCGTAAGTGATGTAAGGGTGTTCGAGGTCAACCCAGTACCCCATCTTGTTCGTGAGTTGTGTCCACTCGTCGGTGTACATCATCACATTCTTGCGACAAGCGTCGTTATAGTCGTCAACGCTGATCTTCTTACCAATATCCTCCTTTGTAATTCCGAGGTTCTTCTCTACCGAAAGCTCAACAGGAAGTCCGTGAGTATCCCAACCAGCCTTACGATAGACCTGATAGCCCTTCATCGTCTTATAGCGGAGGAATGTATCCTTGATAGTACGACCCATCATGTGATGGATACCTGGGTGTCCGTTAGCAGAAGGAGGTCCCTCGAAGAACACGAACTGAGGACAACCCTCACGTTCGGTAATACTCTTGTGGAACAAATCCTTCTTCTCCCACTCAGCAAGAACCTCATTGTTTGTCTCTACGAGGTTCAGTCCTTTACGTTCCGTAAATTTCTTATCCATTGGTCTATATGTTTTTTCTTACTTTCAAAATTTAGAATGCAAAATTACATAAAATTATTGGCATTTCATATACTTTTTCACTCTTTAACTTTTCCAGAGACGATTTACGGGCAGTTCTACAAATTCAGCCCTATTTGTTCGCTTTCTTGGCTTTTTTCTTGAGTTCAAGCTTCGGAATCTTGATTGTCTGTCCTTCCCTGAGTTCGGTGATTCCGCCATTAAACGCCTCAACATAGCATTCCATACCAGCACCGAGATAAGTCTTGGAAATAGACTTTATTGTCTGCCCACTCTTAACGGTCACGGTATTTGCTACGCCAACGATACGATAAGCGCCTGTCCTTACACGAGGATCGCTATCATATTTTGAAGTTGCCTCTGCCTTTGCCTCTGTCTTTTCTTCCTTCTTTGGCTCTGCAACAGGTTTCTTTTCCTCCTTCTTCTCTACGGCAGTTGTGGTTTCCTCTGCCTTGGCAGGAGTTGTGGTTTCCGTAGCCTTAGGCGTTGTGGTTTCCGGCTGCTCAACAACAGGAGCAGCAGTTTCCACAGCGGTATCTTTCTCTATGCCCAGCATATTCGTTGAACGGGCATAATACCCGAACACGAAGAACAAAGCGGCAACAATCACGTTCACGATTATCGCGTACATCAGGAATACTTTCTTGCATTCGTTGTTCTCATCATCGTAGAACTCTGCGATGGAGTCTTCCTGTTCTTCCTGAGCCTCTTCTTCGGGTTGCTCTTCTTCGGGGGATGGAGATTCTGGAGCATCAGGGATTTCCGGGATAGCCTGAGTTCCTGGAGTTTCCGGAGTTTCCGGAACGACCGGTTCTTCTGGCTCTTCTGGCTGTGGTTGCTCAGCAACAGGCTCCTCGATAACTGGTTCTTCTGCTATAGGTTCTTCTATAACAGGTTCCTCAACAACAGGCTCTGGCTCTGATACAACCTCTGGCTCTGCCGTTTCCTCTACCACTTCCTCCACAGGCACAACAACAGGTGCAATGACTGGTTCAGGTGCTGGTTTTGGCTCTACCTGCACAGGAACGACCTTTGCCTCCTTCTGAACAGGAGCAGGAGCTGGGATTTCTGCCATTTCATCGGAAATAGCATCACCGTCCTCCGTCTCGATTTCCGGCATATCCTCGAAATCAACGCCATCAGCAAGAACGACAGTATCAAACTGAGCGAATGGCTTGTTCACCAAATCACGCAAGACGGCATCAGGAGTAAACGACACCTTATCATGACTTGAGATAACCACACGCTCACCAGTATTCACATTTATGCTCTCACGCTCACGAACAGCCGTAAGCTTGAAAGTACCAAAACCCTTTACCTTCACTATGCGGTCATTCTTCAGGCCTTCATGAATAGTCTCAACGACAACATTCATGAACATCTCCGCACTACGTGAATCCAACTGATGCTTCTGCACCAGTATCTCTGCTAAATCCTTAATTGTAAGCATATTACTTCAGAATTTCTTTCAATGAGCCATAAGGTTTAAAATTCACGACGAGCTTCGGTGGAACGAGCATCTTCTGTCCTGTTGAAGGATTCTTTATGATACGCTCCATACGCTTACGAACCTCAAAGGTTCCAAGACCTGCCAGATTGGCACTCTCCCCCTCGACGAGTTCATCAGCTATTGAATTGAACGCTGTGCGCACAATCCTCTGAACATCGTCTATCTTGTAGCCTGTCTGTTTGGCTATTTGTGATATAAATTCCTTATTCGTCATAAACTCACAATTATTTTATTCGATTTAGGTTTAAGATTACGAATCAAACAACTTCTCCGTAGAGGTCAAACTCCTCAGCTCCAGTTATTTTCACATCGTAGAAGCATCCTTTGCGCAAACGACGATTGGCAACTGGTATAAGCACCTCTGGATCTACCTCCGGCGAACAGAACTCGGTACGACCTACATAGTAGTCGCCCTCCCTTCTGTCAACAATCACCTTCATCGTCTTACCTATCTTCCCAGCCTCTATCTCTGCGGAAATGCCCTGTTGCAGACGCATGAGCTTGCTAAGCCTTGCTTCCTTGACCTCCTTCGGAACATCATCCTCATAATGCTCGGCACTATAAGTTCCTTCCTCTTCCGAATAGGCGAAAGCTCCCATTCTCTCGAAGCGTGCCCAACGAGTGAACTCCATGAGTTCCTGAAAGTCTTCTTCCGTCTCACCAGGGAAACCTACCATAAGCGTTGTGCGGAGATGTATTCCCGGCATTGCCTCACGAAGCTTCTCTATCAGATTCATCGTTTCCTGCTTGGTAGTATTACGACGCATACGGTCAAGCATCCTGTCTGAAATATGCTGAAGCGCGATGTCGAGATACTTACATACATTATCATTACGACGCATCACATCGAGCAATTCCATAGGGAACTGATTTGGATAGGCATAATGAAGCCTTATCCACTTCACGCCTTTAATTTGCGCCATTTCATCGATCAGTTCAGCAATCTTACGTTTACCATACAGATCAACTCCGTAGTATGTAAGTTCCTGAGCGATAACCTGAAACTCCTTCACGCCCTCGGCAACAAGAGCGCGAACTTCGTCAAGTATCTCTTCCTTAGGACGAGACACGTGCTTGCCTGTAATAATAGGTATTGCACAATAAGCGCAATTACGGTCACACCCCTCACTTATCTTTATATAAGAATAATGTGAAGGTGTGGTGTCCTGCTTTACAGAAGCCTTCCCGTCAGCCTTCTGAGTTGGTGCAGGAAGATCCTCAAGCAGTTGCTTGTAGTTGAACTTGCCGTAATACTTATCCACCTGCGGAATCTCCGCCTCAAGTTCCTTCTGGTATCTCTGAGACAGGCATCCCATCACGTACAATCCGGCAATCAAGCCCTCCTCACGAGCCTGAGCAAACTCAAGTATGGTATCTATGCTTTCCTGCTTGGCATCCTCGATGAAACCGCAGGTATTTATCACTACATACTCACCCTCAACATGTTCCGCATCATGCTTACAAACAAATCCCTTACGCTGAAACATTCGCATAAGAGATTCGCTGTCCACAAGATTCTTGGAACATCCTAAGGTTATTATGTCTATCTGATTTTTCTTCATTCGCCGAATAGAGAATCAACAAACTGCCTCTTGTTAAACAACTGAAGGTCGGTCATTCCCTCGCCAAGACCAATATACTTGACTGGCACCTTCAACTGGTCACTAATGCCTATCACAACGCCACCCTTTGCAGTACCGTCAAGCTTTGTTATTGCCATGCTTGAAATCTGCGTTACGGCTGCAAACTGCTTTGCCTGCTCAAAGGCATTCTGACCGGTCGAACCATCAAGAACGAGCATTACCTCGTCAGGTGCATCTGGCATCACCTTCTTCATCACGTCCTTGATCTTCTTCAGCTCGTTCATCAAGCCTACCTTGTTGTGCAGACGGCCAGCAGTATCAATAATAACCACGTCAGCACCATTTGCCTTTGCTGAGGATATTGTGTCGAAGGCAACGGAAGCAGGGTCAGAACCCATCTGCTGCTTGATTACGGTAACGCCTACGCGCTCACCCCAGATGCAGATCTGCTCAACGGCAGCAGCACGGAATGTGTCGGCAGCACCGAGATAGACCTTCTTGCCTGCCTGCTTGAACTGCCATGCAAGTTTACCGATAGTGGTAGTCTTACCAACGCCATTCACGCCAACAACGAGAATGACATAAGGCTTATGGTCGGAAGGGAGATCCCAGTCGTCAAGGTCATCGGAATGGTTTTCTGCAAGAAGAGAAGCTATCTCATCGCGAAGAATGCCGTTTAGTTCCTTCGTTGAAACGTACTTGTCACGCGCCACGCGTTTCTCTATACGCTCAATAATCTTGAGGGTGGTATCTACACCCACATCACTTGTAATGAGCACTTCCTCAAGGTCGTCAAGGACGTCATCATCAACCTTACTCTTGCCGGCAACGGCACGAGCAAGCTTATCAAACATTCCCAGTTTGGTTTTCTCAAGACCCTTATCAAGCGTCTCCTTCTTTTCCTTGCTAAAAAAACCGAAAAATCCCATAATTCGTTTTTTATCTTTATAAAAATAAACTTGCATGCAAAATTAAGAAAAAAAAATGACATTTTATCGATATAAAGGCAAAAAATACATAAAATAAGGTGTTTTGTAATAAAATTGAACAATAAAATGTTTTATTTCTCCAATTTCACGGCTTAAAAACAAAAAATTGCACATAAGATTTTGAAATGTGCAGAAAAGTCTGTACCTTTGCACACCGAAAGGAAATTTGAGCAATATCTATTGCGAAACACATTGAATATGGAAAATAGTTTTAACGCATGCATAGAGGATAGCATTAAGAAGCACTGGAACTTCGATGCCCTTACCGACTACAAGGGAGTTACGCTCCAGTATCAGGATGTTGCCCGCAAAATTGAGAAACTCCACATCCTTTTCGAGGAAAGTGGAATACAAAAAGGCGACAAGATTGCTCTCTGCGGACGCAATATGAGCAACTGGGCAGTAGCATTCCTCGCTACCCTCACATACGGAGCCGTGGCAGTTCCTATCCTACACGAATTTACTGCCGAACAGGTTCATAACATCGTCAACCATTCTGAGGCGAAGCTACTCTTCGTGGGTGATGTCGTATCTACTCAGATTGACCCGGAAAAGATGCCCGACATTCTCGGAATCGTCAACATTCCTGACTATTCCCTCATGATTTCCCGTACCGAAAAGCTCACATACGCAAGAGAGAACCTTAACCTGCTGTTTGGTCAGAAGTTCCCTAAGTTCTTCCGCAAGGAAATGGTGAACTACTACAAGGAACAGAATCCCGATGAATTGGCTCTTATCAACTACACATCGGG
Organism: uncultured Bacteroidales bacterium; assembly: GCA_902801425.1. Classification (GTDB taxonomy): domain Bacteria; phylum Bacteroidota; class Bacteroidia; order Bacteroidales; family Bacteroidaceae; genus Prevotella. Next base: position 18,305 of record CADCIQ010000025.1, read on the forward strand.
CACAACTGGCTTCTCCAAGGGCGTAATGATTCCTTACCGTGCCATGTGGAGCAACCTCATCTTTGCAAACGAGGTTCTCGACAAGTGTCTCCACCCTGGCGACAACACCATCAGCATACTGCCAATGGCTCACATGTACGGCATGGCATTCGAGTTCATCAAGGAGTTTGCATCCGGTTGCCACATCTTCTTCCTCACACGCATTCCTTCTCCAGCCGTTGTCGCTCAGGCATTTGCCGAAATCAAGCCTGTCGTCATCATCGCCGTGCCTCTGGTCATCGAGAAGATCATCAGGAAGAAAGTGCTGCCAAAGCTTGACACACCAGCCATGAAGATACTTCTCAAGACTCCGTTGGTTTCGCAAAAGGTTCGTGAAAAGATTCGTGCTGAGGTAGAGAAGGCATTCGGCGGTCGTTTCTACGAAATCATCATCGGTGGCGCTGCCTTCAATCAGGAAATTGAGCAATTCCTCCATTTCATCGGATTACCTTTCACCGTAGGCTATGGCGCAACGGAGTGTGCTCCTATCATTTCCTACAACGACTGGCACGATCATGTGCCTGGCTCTTGCGGAAAGGCTGTAGTGAACATGGAGGTTAAGATTGACTCGGCAAATCCTCACAAGATTCCGGGCGAGATTCTTACAAAGGGCATGAACGTGATGCTCGGCTATTTCAAGAACGAAGAGGCAACCAAACAGGCTCTCGATGCAGAAGGCTGGTATCATACAGGCGACCTCGGTGTTATCGACTCTAACGGCAACATATTCATCAAGGGACGCTCAAAGAACATGCTTCTCGGTGCAAGCGGTCAGAACATCTTCCCTGAGGAGATTGAGGACGCTCTCAACTCGTTACCCTTAGTTACCGAGAGCCTTGTCGTACAGCGTGACGATAAGCTCGTAGGACTCGTTCACCCCGACTTCGATGAAGCCAAGAAGCTGAACCTCTCCAAGGATCAGATCAAGAAGACGATGGAGCAGAACCGCCAGACGCTCAACGAGACACAGCCAGCGTACTGCAAACTTGCTGCAATCGAGATTCAGGAAGAGGAATTTGAGAAGACTCCGAAGAAGAGTATCAAGCGATATCTTTACAAGTAAAGAGTAAAGTAGATAGTGTAAAGTATAATGTAGATAGTAAAGGCTCGCTCATATATTGGGCGAGCCTTTCTGTTTGCCATCAACGCAAGTTCGATGAATTCTCATATAGCTGCGAGGGCTGAACGTAGAAGAGGTCGGCCCTCGCAGAGTATAGTAAAAGGAAACAGATTTATCTGATTTATCTGAGAATTAGCGGAATGCGTATCGCGCCATCTATCAGATAAATCAGACAAATCCGTTTCTTTTTTGCCCTTATACTCAGATCTTGAAATACTTCGCTATAGCAGCCTTCAAATCCTCTTGGTCGCTTATCCTACCGAGAATCGTGCCATCAGGAGATACGAAGAAATAGCAAGGACCTGTTTCTGTTCCGTATCTCTGCATAATATCCTCATTTGCTTCCTTAGCATTCCACTCATGCCAAGGGTCTCTGCCATACTTCGTGGGGGCTTTACATTCTATATTCCAATAATAAAGAGCATCATTATTAACCATTAGCATATCAACCTTGTCAGAATAATTCTTAAAGAGGCTGTTAAGGGCATCATACTGACGATGCTCCATACATCCCTTACACGTTCTTGAGTTGAATTCAAGCAGAAGGTATTTGCCATTTCCGTTAAATTCCGTCAAGTGGTGTTCCTTGTCCAGATGGTCATAGAGCACAAAATCATGCAACTTCTCGCCTATCTTAATGGGTTCGTACTTAGGAAGCACCAAATACTTTTTGGCATCTATAATAAACCCATCATTCTTTTCTTCTTCCTCCGGAACTATAGCCAATAACTTAGCAGCCTTTCCCCTTAAACTTTTATTTCTGCCCTCTAAAAAATATCTTGAAAGTTTACTGAGTTCCTTTGCGAAAACAGAACTGTATTTTCTGGTTTTCATAAAATCAACCATGTATTCAACATACAGAGAATCAGACTCTTTCACTTTCTTTATCACAGAGTCATAGTCATCATCCTCTTCATCAATCGACCGGTGTCTTCTTACCAGATCCCAGTAGCCTGGAAGTTTCTCATCAAAGTAGGCACGATATTCATTTGCCTCTATTTGTTTCGGATTGTCACTCTTTGCTTGCCAGTTCATTAGATTAGTTCCGACACCTGTTATAGTAGCCTTTGTGCCAGGAGATGCATAGAATACAAAATGACCATAGAGGCTGCCCCCGTTATACCTTGCAGAAATGTTATATTCATCAACATTCTTTTGCGGGATTAGTGGATAGCGAACTATTCTGAATTTACCGTTTCTTACAGTATCGGTTCCTTCATTTCCCCTACTGAAATATGAAATAGTATTTCCAAAACGTTCTTTTACAGTAATGACAGTACCATCAGGCACACCCTCTAAAGTGCCTTCAATAATGACTGGGGCAATACTCTTTTCGTCAGAAGCCTTTGATTCCTGTGCCCAACTGCCAATTGCGGTGAGTAGAAGCATAAATGTGATAAAGGATTGTTTCATTGTCGTTTTGTTTTTTTAGTTTTTGTTTTAGTTATTGTTTTTGTTTTAATCGCCATTGAGGTTAGTAATCGTATCTTGAAACTCCGCTTTATGGTCGTTTCTGCGAACGGACTTACAACGGTTTTACAACGGTTTTACAACGGACTTACAACTATGACGCTCATGGGCTTTCGTTTTCATGGTGCAAAGGTAATAATATTTTTGGGGAAAATGTAAGAAAAATGCAAAAATTACGTTATTTCCTCAAAAAAAACATTCATTCACGGCTTAACACTTTAACAATCAGAAACTTATTTTCGGAAAGCATTTACAGAAGATAACCACCTAACATATAACCGTTGGATAAACAAGGGACAGGGGTATGGGTGTCCTATGGTCAAATAATATATAATATAATAATTATTATATTATATATTATTTGGGTAAAAATACAGACTCCCCCTGTGTGTGTTTTATATAACAGTTAAATGTTAGGTAGCATTCAAACGGACTGCCTTCCGAAAATATATCTCTGATTATCAACGTATTAGTTACCGCAACCAAATATTTTTGCTACCCAACAAGTTTTTTCCGCGTTTTCTTTGCAGTTCCCCAAAATAAATTAGTAACTTTGCACACGCATGGTTGACACGGACTTACAGCTATCTAACATACATCTGTTAGGAAAACAAGGGAGAGGGAGATAGGGTGAACTTCCAAACTCTTGCGTTTCTTGCCTTGATTGTCATAGGCACGAGAGCGTCAGAAGCGAGTTCAATGGTCTGTTTTTCAGCGGAAAGAAGATCCTTTGACTCGTATTTCCCTTCCGGAATCTGCAAGAATTCCATAGCGTGTGGAGCCATTCTCACCTGTACATCCACATCCCTATCATCGAAATTGACCACGACGAAGAGCAGTTCATCCTCTTTCTTGCGCAGGAAAGCATACTGCTTGTTGTTGTCAAAGTGCTCCGACCAAGGATTTACGTACATCAGATCATAGAAATCACCATCAACAGCCTTCTCTTTTCGGGCAATCTGCATGGTCTTCTCGTGCATCTGATAGATGTATTTCTCATCGTCGGTAAGCTCATCGGAAGCGGCTCTGCAAAGCGTGTCAATACTCCAGTAGTCGAAGATGGTGGTACGGCCGTCCTTGCCCGAAAAGCCTTCCTTATCCATTCCCTTCTCACCATATTCCTCGGCTGCATAGAGCATGAAAGGAGATGATTTCATAAGCACGGAAGCCACCATAGCCGGTATTCCCTTCTTGCCATCGCCAGCAAAGAAATCGGATGCCACACGCTGTTCGTCATGATTCTCAAGGAAATAAACCATGTGCTCCTTGATGTCATCAACCGCTTGCCATGCGCCTGTAATGGCTGTTGCAGAGGCAAATCCACAGGTAACGGCTCGCATAGTGTCATACATTCCCACCTTGTCGTACATCCAGTCAAAGCCAGAATGGATATAGTTGCGATATTCGGCAGGATTATACACCTCACCCATGAAGAGGATTTCAGGATGCTTTGCCTTGACCTCACGGGTAGCGTAAGCCCAGAAAGCGGCTGGCACCATCTCAGCCATATCGCAACGGAAGCCGTCAACGCCTTTGGAAGCCCAGAAAAGGAGTATCTCCGTCATCTTATTCCAAGTGTCTGGGATTGGGTCGAAATGCCCGTAGTGAGTCCAGTAGTCAATACCGTAGTTCAGTTTCACGGTTTCATACCAGTCATTCATTCCCGGACGGTTATCGAAATGGTCGTTGCCGGTGGCCTTGGCAGGATATTCCTCGTAATAAGAGGCCTCTCCCCCCGCCCTCCCCCGTAGGGAGGGAAGTCCGATGTTGATAACATCGGAGTATGTGTCAGCCGATTCGAGAATGGAGGACAGATCAAGAGATTGCCCTGGGCAATAGTAGAAGTTGTTCTGTGGATTGAAGCCCTGATTCTTATCATCATCAGCTCCGAGATCAACAACGCCCTTCGGCTTTGCTATGCTGAGATACTGACGCGCAACGTGGTTAGGCACGAAGTCGATGAACATCTTGAGTCCTGCCTTATGGGTACGGGAAACAAGAGCCTCAAACTCCTTCATCCTATCATTTACGTTATCAGCAAGGTCAGGATCAACATCGTAATAATCGCAGATAGCGTATGGAGAACCAGCCTTACCCTTAACAACGGAAGGGTGCTGGGTAGGTATGCCGAACTTGGAGAAATCTGTCTGTGAGGCATGACGTATAACGCCTGTGTACCAGATGTGAGAAACTCCCATCTGCTTTATCGCCTTCAGCGTCTTTGTATCAAAATCAGAGAACTTGCCTGTACCGTTTTCCTCAACACTACCCCACTCCTTGCGTGTAGTGTTTCGATTACCGTACAATCGCGTAAAAACTTGGTAGATTATCGGTTTGTGTGTCATAATTTTGGAAAACACCTTGCGGTGATAAATATATTTGGAAAGTAAATTAGCAGTAAATTAAACCAGTAAATTATATTCAATAAATTAATTTAAAATTTCTCCGTGGCGAATGCCACGACCATAATTTACTGATTATAATTTATTGCCAATTTACTTTCCTAAAAATTATTCAATTCCAAAGGAATTATTTTTTCAGATTAGGCGATACCGCTAATTGTCACGCCTTCAACACCCTTTGCAATCTTTGCAATCATGCCCTGAAGAGCCTTGCCAGGACCGCACTCAACGAAATCGGTAGCACCGGCAGCAAGCATAGCCTGAACCTCGTAGGTCCATTTAACAGGAGCTGTGAGCTGAGCGATAAGGTTCTGCTTGATTTCAGCAGCATCAGTATGAGCCTTAGCGTCAACATTCTGATAAACAGGGATGCGTGGGTTAGAGAACTCAGTAGCCTCGATAGCAGCCTGAAGCTCATCCTTCGCAGGCTGCATGAGTGGAGAGTGGAAAGCACCACCAACAGGGAGAGGAAGGGCACGCTTTGCACCAGCTGCCTTCAAAGCCTCACAAGCCTCGGCAACAGCCTCATTGTTACCAGAGATAACGAGCTGACCAGGGTTGTTGTAGTTGGCAGGAACAACGATGTTACCCTCCTTAGAGATACCCGCACAGATTTCCTCAATCTTTGCATCTTCAAGACCGATGATAGCAGCCATTGTTGAAGGAGCAGCCTCACAAGCCTTCTGCATAGCCAAAGCACGCTTAGAAACGAGCTTCAAGCCATCCTCGAAGCTGAGTGCGCCTGCTGCTACGAGAGCAGAGAACTCACCGAGTGAGTGACCGCCAACCATATCGGCATCAAACTCATCGCCGATGCAGATAGCCTTGATTACAGAGTGAAGGAAAACGGCTGGCTGAGTAACCTTTGTCTGCTTGAGTTCCTCAGCAGTACCCTCGAACATAATCTTTGTGATCTCAAAACCGAGAATCTCGTTAGCCTTGTCGAAGAGTTCCTTTGCCTTAGGATTTGTATCATAAAGGTCCTTGCCCATACCTGTGAACTGAGCGCCCTGACCAGGGAATACGAATGCTTTCATTTGTTTTAATTGTTTAGTTAATTGTTGTAGATTAAATAATAAAATGAAAAGTGAAAAATGGAAAATACATTATAGTAATATAAACGCCAAAAATGATTGATATATTTATTCTAATCTGTATTTTTCATTTTATCATTTTTAATTTTTCATTTAAAAAATCCCGATTACCATTAAGATTAACGACAATCGGGACTTATATAATTTTCTTGTATTAGCTAAGAATATTACTCTGCAACCTCAGCTGCTGGAGCCTCCTCAACTGCAGGTGCAGCCTCAACAGCCTCCTCACCCTCAGCGATTACAGTTACAGGAATCTCAACCTTAACCTGCTTGTGGAACACAACAGTAGCTGTGAAATCACCAACAGTCTTGATATCCTTCATGATGATCTTCTTGCGATCAACCTCAATACCCTTCTTAGCAAGCTCCTCAGCAACGGTAGCAGCGTTTACAGAACCATAGAGAGCACCTGTTGCGCTAACCTTAGCCTCGATAGAGAGAGCTACGCCCTTAAGAGCCTCAGCTTCCTTCTCAGCAGCAGCGAGAATAGCTGCGAGCTTGTGAGCCTGCTGCTTGAGGTTCTCAGCGAGCACCTTCTTAGCAGAAGCAGAAGCGATGACAGCCTTGCCTGTAGGGATGAGATAGTTACGACCGTAACCGTTCTTTACATTCACGATATCGTTCTTGTATCCAAGACCGATAATATCTTCTTTAAGTATAATTTCCATTGTGTAATCTTCTCCTTTTTTAGATTTACTTCATAAGATCAGTTACATAAGGAAGGAGCGCAATCTGGCGAGCACGCTTAACAGCCTGTGCCACACGACGCTGATACTTCAGAGATGTACCTGTGATACGACGTGGGAGGATCTTACCCTGCTCATTCAAGAACTTCTTGAGGAACTCAGGATCCTTGTAGTCGATATACTTAATACCGCTCTTCTTGAAACGGCAATACTTCTTCTTCTTAGTGTCAATAGAAGGAGCAGTCAAATAACGGATTTCTGAATTTTCTGCCATGGTTTAAGCCTCCTCTTTTTTAGAAAGTTTGTTACGACGCTTCTCTGCATAGAGAGATGCATACTTGTCAAGCTTAACGGTCATGAAGCGGATAACCTTCTCCTCACGACGGAAAGCGGTCTCAAGCTTAGCTACGATTGTAGGCTCAGCCTTAAACTCAACGAGGAAGTAGAAACCGGTAGATTTCTTGTTGATGGCATAAGCCATCTTCTTCATACCCCAGTTCTCCTCATTCAGGATCTCAGCACCATTGTCGGTGAGAACCTGTGTGAACTTTGCAACAGTTTCCTTTGCCTGCTCATCAGACAAAACGGGAGTCAAGATGAAAACTGTTTCGTAATGATTCATCATTGTTGAATGAAATTATAAATTTAATAATGTGTATATAAAATTTTGCATAAATTTTGGCTCACGCCTCGATTTTGCGGGTGCAAAGGTACATATTTTTTATGAATTAACAAAATTTTTCCGCTTAAAATTTTGAGATTAAAGAAAAAAGCATTATCTTTGCACTCGATTTCAATCCAAAGTGTTTCGGAATTTACAATTTTCAATTTCAGAAACACATTCCCATATCTTTTTTCGCAAGAAAATTCTATTTGAACCAACATACATTACATTGAAATATGTATAGCAAAGAAGAACTCATATCTAAGCCAATAGAAGAGCTTGAAACCATAGCCAGGACATTAGGATCTGACCTCTCTGCAGCTGATGGCGCAGAGGCCTTGGTGAACTTCATCATAGGTGACTTCTCAGAGGAAGAGGCGAAACCAAAGAAGAAGGCAAGCACAAAGAAGGCAGAAAAAACCGAGGGCGAAGAGCCCGTCGTTAAGAAAAAACGCGGAAGACCTTCAAAGGCTGACCTTGCGGCAAGAGCCGCCGAGGAGGCGTTGAAGAACCTCAACAATACAGAAGAGATTGCAACTACCGAGCAACCATCGGAACTCCATTTAGACTTTACAGAGGAATCAGCAAATCAGCCAACTGAAGAGGATAACGCAGCTAACGCAGTAAACAACGAGGAGGAGAACAGCGAGGAGGCTGCTCCAAAGAAGAAGCGTTCACGCCGTAGCAAGGAGGAAATCTTTGCTGCTGCCCAGGCTAAGGCCGCCGCTCTTGCCGCAAACAACCAGAAGAAGCATGAACTGGAGATTTTCTCTCCTGAGGAGGCTGCCGAAGCTGGAGAAGGCGAAGAGATTCCTGATTTCCTCATCAACGAGGGCGAAGGTGCCGGGGGCGAGGCTATGGAAGTCGAAGGCGGGCTTCTCTCACAGTTCCAGGAAAAGGTAATTGCGCACAACGCAGCTGCTGGACAGGATGTATGGGAAGGCGATCCGGGTGATGGTACTGACTTCATCGTTACCGTTGACCTCCCTGTTGAGGATCACTATGCAAGCGTGTCATACGACATGCTCGACAACCCGACGACTATCGTTGAACAGGCTGTTCCGCAGATAATGCAACGCCCAATATCCCCAATGGAAGAGAAGTATGACTTCACGGACATCATCTCTGCCAACGGCGTTCTCGAAGTTATGCCTGACGGTTACGGATTCCTGCGTTCAAGCGATTTCAACTACCTTTCTTCTCCTGACGATATTTTCCTGACAGTTCAGCAGATTAAGAAATACTCGCTGAAGACTGGCGATGTGGTACAATGTCGCGTTCGTCCTCCTCGCGAGGGCGAGAAATACTTCCCGATGACAAGCATCGAGATGATCAACGGCCGTCTGCCTAACGAGATTCGTGACCGTCTCTCATTCGAGCATCTCACACCTCTCTTCCCTGAGGAGAAGTTCAACCTCACGGGCGACCGCCGCACAACGAACATCTCTACACGTATCGTTGACCTCTTCTCTCCTATCGGTAAGGGACAGCGTGCGCTTATCGTGGCTCAGCCAAAGACTGGTAAGACAATCCTCATGAAGGATATTGCCAACGCAATAGCAGCAAACCATCCAGAGGCTTACCTTATGATGCTGCTTATCGACGAGCGTCCTGAGGAGGTAACGGATATGGCTCGTACCGTTAACGCAGAGGTTATCGCCTCTACTTTCGATGAGCCTGCCGAGCGTCACGTTAAGATTGCTGGTATCGTTCTTGAAAAGGCAAAGAGAATGGTGGAATGCGGACATGATGTGGTTATCTTCCTTGACTCTATCACTCGTCTGGCTCGTGCCTACAACACCGTTGCTCCTGCTTCTGGTAAGGTGCTTACCGGTGGTGTTGATGCCAACGCCCTCCAGAAGCCAAAGCGTTTCTTTGGTGCTGCTCGTAACATCGAGGGTGGCGGTTCTCTCACCATCATAGCAACAGCCCTTATTGATACAGGTTCTAAGATGGATGAGGTTATCTTCGAGGAGTTCAAGGGTACGGGTAACATGGAGCTTCAACTTGACCGCTCTCTTGCCAACAAGCGCATCTTCCCAGCCGTCAACCTTATTCAGAGTAGTACTCGTCGCGATGATCTTCTCCACGACAGAACAACCCTCGACCGTATGTGGATTCTGCGTAAGCATATCTCTGACATGAACTCTATCGAGGCTATGAACATGATCGGAGACCTCATGAAGCGCACGAACTCTAACGAGGAGTTCCTGATTGCCATGAACGGATAAGATGGGATAAATTATAAAATGAAAAGTGAAAAATGAAAAATACAAATTAGTATTAGAGCGATTGTTTTCCGCAAATATTACTAACTTGTATTTTTCATTTTTCACTTTTCATTTTTCATTTAAAAATTTTTCACTTAAAAATTTTTCTTTTTCTCATTTTTTCTTGCTGATATTACTTTTTTTCATTATCTTTGCAACAAGAAAACCCAAATCTATAAAGACGGAACAAAGAATTCTAATCATAAACAAACACCAAAACAATGAAAAAAGTAGCCACTTCGCTATTACTCATGCTCATTGCCATTGGCAGTTGGGCACAGAAGGTTTGGAACAACCCTTCATTTGAACAAAACCTGTACAGTTCGAATCTCAACATCACAGATGTGGAGTTCAAGCCTAATGAAACAATCCTTCATCTGAACATCAAAGCATACCATAAGAATTGGCAGAGATTCGCATCAGCGTCTTTCCTCAAGACTCCCGACGGCAAGACCTACGCCATAACAGGAGGCAAGGCAACACGCGAGGGTGAGGATGACTATACGCCAGACTCCCTGTACTACACCTCTGCCACTAACGATGAAGGAAACATAGCACTTCACTTTGAGCCATTATCAGCAAAGACAAAGACATTTGACTTTATAGAGGGTTACGAAGATCGTGCTTTTGGACTCTTAGACATCACAGATCCAGCCATTATCCTATCTTCACCCAACTGGCGAAATACAGCCACGGGCGACTGGATACTCGGCCTCTACAACGATGTTGCCGTATATGACAGCAAGGTATGGAAGTATGCCCAAAAGACTGACAAGAAGGTAGTTTTAACTGACGGCAAAGAGAACATCACCATAACCATCGGCAAGGAAAAGAACGGAGAACGAGAGTTTACCATCAACGGCAAGAAGCAAGTTCTTGCCATGTTTAGATCCCAAACATTACCATACTATCCAACACCAGATACCACATCCTTCAGCACAGAGATAAAGGAGGGTGAGGCCATATTGACCGGCTATGTCAGAAACATCACTCCACAACATATCAATAGAAACCTACGCATAGAGATTAGAACCCCCAACGTAGTAAAAGGAGACATGGCGGAAGAATTTACGACAACGATTGATTCTCTTGGGAAATTCGAAATTAAGATTCCACTACTCGGCACACAAGTAGTATATGTATTTTGCAAATACGATCAAAGATCATACGCCGCGTCAGCCAACACAATACTTACACCAAACGGGAAATACTTCATACTTGCAGACATGAACACCAAAAGAATGATGTTCATGGGTGATGATGCGCGTCTGCAAAACGAACTCCTGACGAGAGAAACCCTCGGAGTTCCATATGGAGGATGGATTGACGGATATGCCTGTAACGATTCTATTTTGAAGATTGCTAACATGTGGATATCAAACTATGATATAAACGTCAAACAATTAAATGAATATGCAGCGAAGCATCCTAATGTCAGCAAGCGTTTTCTTGATTTCCACTACGAAAATCGCAGATTCGTGGCATTAAGCAATATCATGATGCTGAAATACAGCAGCGTTGATAGAACCTTACCAGAAGAGTTGTCAGGATGGATAGAAAAGAACTCTGCCATAAATCCTAATATGCCATTGGTATTATGCGATTATATTTGCTCATTCTTGAGATACACCCGCGAAAATGCGACAGAGAAGAGTCCGCTGATGAAATTATCACGTCGCCAACCAGATGGTTTCCTTTGGCTTGAGTCCAAAGGGTTACTCAAGCTTACAGACAAGGAACACGCAGCCATTGATCAAGCAAAGGAAGCCCAAAAAGAAATTAACAATTTGCTTCTCTCAAAAAAAGACCGCAAAGAACTCAATGAGGTAGGAAATAAAATAAACGAGAAATATGCAGCTTGCAATGAGGTTATTGATAGCATAACCAGAAGGCAGGATTTCATGAATGCCTATCACGATAAGGTTAAAAATGGCTATTTCTATGTTCAACATCAAGTTATAAACTCAGAGTTCCCAGACGAACCTCTCCACAGCATTCATTGCTCTCAAATCCTTTCTGAATTTATGGATCATGAGCGTATGCCTCTTACCGACAATCTCATACCTATACTTGACGACATCAAGATTCCGCTATTCAAGGAAATCGTAATGCGTCAGAACGACCATTACAAAAACATACTAAAAGGCAAGGAAGAAGCGGTAAATGCCGTTATTCATCCATCGTCGGATGTTGAAGGACTCACAGACGGAAAGGCTATCCTCGACAAACTCGTAGAGCCATACAAAGGTAAGATTGTGTATCTCGACATTTGGGGTACTTGGTGCGGTCCTTGCAAAAATAAGCTCAAGAAATCGCACAAGCTAAAGGCAGAACTTAAGGACTATGACATAGTATATCTCTACCTTGCAAATCGTTCTCCAGAAGAATCATGGAAGAACGTAATCGGCGAGTACAACCTCACAGAGCCTAATTGCGTACATTACAACCTCCCTCCAAAGCAACAACGCGCCATAGAGCAATATGTGAAGATTACCGGCTATCCTACATATCGTCTTATTGACAGGAAAGGAGGGCTGCATCATCTCAAGTGGACAGATGACGAAGACCTCCCTAAATTCAAGAAAACACTTGACGAACTTCCATAAACGAGTTCGCTATGACTCCAATGTAAGTCCGCTCTTCCTCCGTACCAAAGTCGGTGCAAAGTCGGTGCAAAGTCGGTGAAGGAACTATTTTAGAGCGAAGGTTCACCGAGTTTGGTACGAAGGATCATTGGGAAATTATAAAATGAAAAATGAAAAGTGAAAATAAAACCATAAACAATGAAAAAAACTATTTTATCGCTATTACTGTTGCTGACTGCATTTGGCAGTTGGGCACAAAAGGTATGGAATAAACCTTCATTCGAACCAAACCCGTACAGTTCGCACATAAACATCACAGATGTAGAGTTCAAACCTAAGGAAACAATCCTTCATCTGAACTTCAGATTCAACCACAAGCTTTGGATGAAATTCGTATCAACATCTATCCTAAAGACTCCCGACGGCAAAACTTACGCCATAACAGGCGGTAAGGCTACACGCGAGGGTGAGGATGACTACACGCCTGATTCTCTGTATTATACCTCTGCCATAACTGACGAGGGGAACATTGCCCTCCACTTTGAGCCATTACCAGCAAAGACAAAGACCTTTGACTTTATAGAGGGCTACGAGCAAGGTGCCTTTGGATTGTCTGCCATTACCGACCCTGCCATTATCCCCACCTCATCAAACTGGCGAAGCACCACCACAGGCGACTGGGTGCTCGGTCTATATAAGGACGTTGCGGTCTATGACAGTAAGGTGTGGCAGTATGCCCAAAAGACTGAAAAGAAGGTTGTTTTAACTGACGGGAAAGAGAACATAACCATAGCTATCGGCAAAGATAAGAACGGAGAACGAGAGTTTACTATCAACGGCAAGAAACAACATCTTGCCATGATTACGACCCAATCCTATCCAGATTACCCAGCATTCGACCCAACCCCATTGAGCGCAGAGCTGAAATCTGGCACAGCCCATATCTCTGGTATTTTGAAAGGTTTTTCCTCTGAAGAACTGAAGGGGGACACCATCTCTATTATGGTAAGCGTAAACAACAACTTCGGACGTGAATACTTAAATTACTATGGCAAAGTAGATTCATTAGGTTATTTCAGTTTGGATGTTCCCCTTCTTGGTACACAAGAACTCCTGATAAGTCCAATAGCTGGCGAAAGAAGATATATGTACAACTATTGCATTCTGCAACCTGGTGATAGTATTTTCATGCTTAAAGAAAAGTTCTATATACCAATGGCTATGGGTAAAAGTGCAAGATTGCAAAACGAGATCAATAGTTTTGACAGAAATACAATACCAGAAACAGGAACAATGAGGAAAATGGAGCCAAGCAGGGAAGAGGCCATCAGCTATAAGAACGAATGTATTGATAAATACAACAAACATCTTGACAAAAGAAGGGCATTTCTTGAACAGCATCCAACATTCAGTCAGCAGTTTCGCGACTATGATTCTATAACAAGCGTTTTCCGTACCGCAGAACACATCATATCTACGATATATGAGACCCCGACCAAGGCAGTACCGGCAGAATGCGCGGAAAGTGTGATGAAACTCATTGACATCAACGCTTCACTTCCATTGAATCTTATTACGGAAATAAGATCAACGATTGAATGCATTAATCGAAACAAAGTGTTTCAAGGACCGATGAAGGAATACTTTCTTAACACGCCCTCGGCTCTTCACGACCTGCTGATATCTGGAATTGCGAAGCTATCGGTTGAGGACAGCACAAAGATTGTGCAGTTTATCAACGAGCCAAAATCTGTCAGTAAGACTGAAGTAGAAAGGATCTTTGAAGACTATGGGATGATGGGTATAGAGACAGAATGTCGTTTATACCACATATACGACGAACCTTTCTATGAGTCAATATGCACAACTGACAATCTCCTTGACCTTCATCTTTCAAACCAAGTTTCCATGCAGTTAGAAGGAAGCCATCAACCACTTGATGAGTATTCCTTGAGTATGGCCAATAAGATTAAACTAAATTCGGTAAGAGAAAGACTCCTCAAGCGACACGAATACTACAAAGATGTGCTCAAAGGTAAGGAAGAGGCGGTAAATGCCGTTATTCATCCATCATCGGATGTTGAAGGACTCACAGACGGAAAGGCTATCCTCGACAAACTCGTAGAGCCATACAAGGGTAAGATTGTGTATCTTGACATCTGGGGTACTTGGTGCGGTCCTTGCAAGAATAAGCTCAAGGAATCACACAAGCTAAAGGCAGAACTGAAAAACTATGACATAGTATATCTCTACCTTGCAAACAATTCTCCAGAGGATTCATGGAAGAACGTAATAGGTGAGTATAACCTCACAGAGCCTAATTGTGTGCACTATAATCTCCCAAACGAGCAGCAGCACGCCATAGAGCAATACGTAGAGCTTACTGGCTACCCTACCTATCGCCTTATTGACAAGCAAGGAGGGCTGCATCATCTCAAGTGGACAGATGACGAAGACCTCCCTAAATTCAAGAAAACACTCGACGAGCTACCATAAGGTAAATGAAGACCCTCTAAATCTCCCTTAAAGGGAGACTTCCTACCGCAAACCGGCTCTCCCCCTTTAAGGGGGAGCGGGGAGAGGGGCTTTATTTACTTAAGGCAAGCAGAT
>CADCIQ010000026.1 GCA_902801425.1 uncultured Bacteroidales bacterium
GACGATACATACCAGGTTCAGGTTGTTTCTTGGTACGACAATGAGAACTCTTATACTTCTCAGATGGTTCGTACAATCAAGTACTTCTCTGAGATCTAAGCCGATTTCAAATAGACTTGATTGGAGAAATCCAACCAATATACGAGAGCATATCTTCGGGTATGCTCTCTTTTTTTGTTTATCACTATCCGTTAAACACCTAATATATCGTGAGTTCGACGAAATTCATGGATGTATCTCCGATGCTTGTACTTTACATAAAATTAATGCGGTATTAATGTGGTATTAATGAGATATTATATGTTTTCGCTCTGCGAACCTACATTAATTATCACAAATGACACATTAATGTCGCATTAATTTTTTCTTGTAGCAAGCGGTTTATTTTCGTCGAACTGACGTTAATATAACGTGAGTTCGACGAATTCAAAACTGCGAGGGCTGAAAGCCCGACACCTAATAGGGCAGTCCGTAAGGGCTGTTATTCGGTAGATGCGTGATTAAAGGAGCGCTGTAAGTGCGACACCTAAAAACATAGATAAATACAATAGGTGTCGGTCCTACAGACCTCATCCCCCTATATCGGCAAATATGACAGCCCTAATGGACTGCCCTATTAGGTGGCGTCCCTTCAGGACTCGTCCGCATAGTTTGTTGAGCCTTGCGAAAAAATCCCTTTAATCTGTGCAATCTGCGTTCAAATAAATAACCACAGATTTTCAGGATTTTAGGGATATTAATCACGAGCGCAAGCGAGCAAATCAGATACATCAGATACATCCGTTTCTTTTTTCTTTTTACGAACACGAAATGCACGAGATTTGTCGCAGACCCACTGACCACGGGGAAGTAAAGAAACGAAAGCTTTCGTTTATTCTGTGTTTTCCGTGTTCATGTTATATTAACCACAGATATTCAGAATCTCACAGATTTTCATCACGAGCGCAAGCAAGCATATCCCTTTAATCTGTGCAATCTGTGTTCGAAAGAAAAGGGAAAACGGAAACGGATGTATCTGATTTATCCGATAGCTGGCGCTGTAATATTTGGGCAATTTATTTCGGATAAATCAGTATTAATCTGTTTCTTTTTCTTTGTTAGCTCTCAATGCTACGTAAGTAGCCATTATTCGCTGTGGCTCATCAAGCTAAAGCAAGTCTCTAAATCGCATTAATTCCAAAAGAAAAATCTCTCATTCTCTAATTCTTGATAATATTTTTTACTCGCACTTTTTTCTCTTTCATTATTTTTTATTACCTTTGCACTCAATGAAACAAAAGATGATTACCATAATAGGTCCTACGGCATCGGGAAAGACAACTCTCGCTGCCCATCTTGCTGCTTCCTTTATCGTTGAAGGACAGCCGGCAGAGATTATATCAGGCGATTCTCGTCAGGTATATAGAGGCATGGATATAGGTACGGGTAAGGATCTGTGTGACTATACTGTGGAAATACCATCAGCCAACGCCCAACACCCGTCAACCACCATACAGATTCCCTACCACCTTATAGACATCTGCAATCCGGGCGAGAAATACAACATCTTTGAGTTTCAGCAGGATTTCCTCAAGGCATACGAGGACATCACTTCGCGTGGTGCCTTGCCTATCCTCTGTGGCGGTTCGGGATTGTATGTAGAATCCGTTATCAGGGAATATCACCTTTCGCCTGTTCCGAAGAACGAGGAACTGCGTGAGGAACTAAGCCATAAGTCGATGGCAGAGCTCACGGAGATTCTCATGGATCTGAAGGAGAAGAACAATTCGGATATGCACAACAAGACGGATGTCGATTCTCCGCAACGTGCCATACGTGCCATTGAGATTGAGGCTTATAACCTTGAGCACAAGACAGAAGACCGTTACTTTCCTCCTATCGAGACCACAATCATAGGCGTTGACATTCCTCGCGATGAGCGCAGACGCAGAATCTCTACCCGACTGAAGAACCGTGTGGATGAGGGTATGGTTGATGAGATAAAGCGCATCCTTGACTCTGGGGTAAGTGCCGAGGATTTGATTTACTACGGACTTGAATACAAGTACGTTACGGAATACGTCATAGGAAAGCGTTCATACGAGGATATGCTCAAGGAACTTGAAATCGCCATACACCAGTTTGCCAAGCGTCAGATGACTTGGTTCCGTGGTATGGAGAGGCGTGGATGCAAGATAAACTGGATTGACGCTATGCTTCCGATGGAGGAGAAGGTGAAAGCGATAAAAGATATAAATGAAAAAATGAACAATGAAAAATGAAAAATACAAATTACGTTTTTCATCGCCAAAAGTAAACTGTATTTTATAATTTTTCATTTTTCACTTTATAATTTAATTAATGAAAACAGGATTGATATATTGTCCGAAACGCGAAGGCTTCAAATCGCCTGAGAAACGGTGGAAGAAGATAGCCGAATGTCTCGAAAGTCATGGGATTACATACGATCTCGTGCAGAGCGAGAATGCCAAGAGCGTGGAAAGACTCGTCTCTATGCTCATCCACAACGGGTATGACAATATCATTATCTGTGGTGGAGATGCAGCCTTGTGCGATGCCGTGAACTGCCTGATGCGAGAAGAGAAAGAGGTTCGTGAGCGCGTGGTATTATCGGTTATTCCTAATGGTCTGATGAACGATTTTGCCGCCTTCTGGGGACTTACGGAAAAGGACATAAAGCTTGCGGTGGAATCGATTGCAGCAAGACGCATAAAGAAGGTTGACGCAGGTTGTCTTATCTATACCGACAAAGAAGGCAACAAACAGAATAGATACTTTCTAAATTGCGTGAACATAGGACTTGTAGCAGGCATTCAGCATCTTAGAAAAGAGACTCGAAGAATATTCTGGTCAAGGAAGATTTCGTTCGTCATTTCATTCTTCCTACTGCTTTTCCAGCGTATGTTCTGGAAAATGGAATATACTATCAATTACGAAAAGGAGCAGCACAGCGTGATAACCATGTGCATCGGTAGTGCCTTGGGCTTCGGTCAGACTCCTAACGCCGTTCCATACAACGGAATGATAGATGTGACCGTGATACGCAATTCTGCCTTGACACAATTATTCTCAGTCATAGCCCTCTTCGTGCGTGGTAGAATCCTGAATCACAAGATGATTCTCCCATACAGGTGTCACGACATCACAATAAAAGTGCCGAAGAATACGCCAGTAAGCATAGACGGCCATGCCTTCTCAGATGTGGACACATCTACCGATTCAATGAAGATAATCGTAGAGCAGGAAGCGATAAACTTCATTATTGAGAAGTAACAAGGTTATAGAAAAAAGCTTCAAGGATGTATTATAAACTTATATTAACGTGAATTCGAGAAATTCGCACCTTTGGTGCTTGAACTGACAATAATTACCAATCTACGCAATCTTTTTCCATAAATTTCCATTTCTTATTGGTTAAAGATTGGCAAGATTGGTAATTATTGTCAGTTAAAAGCAGCTTGCTACCAGACAATTACAATTGGTCAAATTTGCGTTCAATTATATAATTTATGGCTCATCCGACATTACGAGTGATGCGACAGTCGGAATGTCGGATGAGCCCAAATTTTATCGGGAATTTTATGTCTTCTTTTGAAGAAAAAACAGTCCAAACAACTGATATCGTTTAGTTTTTGAATTAAAAATCGTGGAATAATGCTCATATTTCACAAATAATATGTAATTTTGCACTCAGGAAATCAGAGACGGGCACCACTCTGCGAGTGACAAGCCCTATTTCCTGAGTGCGAGCCAAAGTTTGCACCCGAATAATAATAGTAATAAATATGGCAATAGCAATTAAAGCAATTCCTACTCTGTACGGAGAAGATGCCATTCGTTTTCGCGAAGAGATAGAAAAAGTTGACAGAGAATGCGATAATCGTCCAGAGCGTGACCTTACCACAGATCCACGCTATGCGATGATGAAAAAGATTCTAAGCAAGGCAAGGATTTTCTAATTCACTTCACTGATTATGAGTTTCTTGGCAGATAAGTGCATCTTCGAGGTCTTGACACATGACATTCTTTCGGAATGCAATCCATTCACATGCGGAGATGATGCCGATATGGATGAGTTCTTCCAGAAGGATGCGCTGACGTATGCCCGTCGCAGAATAGGCAAATCCTACTGTTTCCGTCTGGAAGAGGATGCCAAGCAGATTGTAGCTTGCTTCACACTTTCAAACGATAGCATACGTATCTGGGACTTAGGCAGTTCGAAGAAAAATGCGATGTGGAAAGAACTCACTAATCGCGAGAAAATGCTCAGCAGATTCCCTGGAGTCCTTATCGGTCGCCTTGCCGTGTCAGAAGCGTTTGCACGACATGGCATAGGCTCGGAAATCATTGATTTCATAAAGCTATGGTTTCTTAGCGAAGAGAACAAGACAGGATGCCGCCTTGCCATTGTAGATGCCAAGAACAACCCAAACGTGCTAAAGTTCTATGAGAAGAATGGCTTCAAATACCTTTTCAATCGTGAAATTGATGAGGATTTATACATCAAGCCACCTAAGAACGAAGAGGAACGGAAAGTAAGAATTCAGAATCCTCGCAATCTGAACACTCGCCTGATGTACTGCGACCTTTTGTCTGATTAGTAGTTATAGTGAGTTCGACACATTTCATCAATTCGCATATTGTTGAAAAACATGTGTTAGAAGAAGCTCTGAACGTCGAAGAGGTCGACGGCCGAAGGGAAAGTCAAGGCCCGACACTTATTTATATATATTTAACGTGAGTTCGATGAATTCCTATATTGTAAACAGCAAGCTGTTTTTAACTGACAATAATTACCAATCTTACCAATCTTCAACCAGTAATTATCATTTTTTATTGGAAAAAGATTGGTAAGATTGGATCACTAAATAAAATCATCATAGGTAGCACTTCTTCGCAAGCTCAGATCGCAAGCAAATCCGTACAATCCTTTTAGATGTCGCACCTTCAAAGCGAATTCATCGAGATTTGTTGCAGACCTACTGACCGTAGGGAGCTAACTCACATTAAATACCCAAAACCATGCAAAACAAACACGATTATAAATATCAATAAAATCCGAAATGAAACACACTATTCCAGAAGTCTTTGCAAAGCGAAAAAATGAAAATGTTACAATTATGTTTCAATAATAATGAAATTTTGTTTAATTTCGGAAAATAATCTGCTTTTTATTTTGAAAAGCAGATTATTTTGTTTACTTTTGTAGGTGATTTCCAAACCATAGTGCCTATGGCATTAACGGTAAAGGAAATTTCCCTAAATCGCAACCTGAAGTTAAATACATTATATACCTTAATATAGCAACTATGAGTTATCTCAAATTTGAAAAAGCTCAGATGACTAACTTGCAGGAGTCCCTGCGCCGCGAACTATTATGTACAAATCGTTCGGGGGCTTACTCATGCAGTACCGTTGTTGATTGCAACACACGCAAATATCACGGACTGCTCGTTGTACCTGTTCCTGAGATTGACGGAGAGAACCACGTTCTGCTCTCTTCACTCGACTGCTCGGTGATACAGCATGGTGCCGAGTTCAACCTCGGAGTGCATAAATACGAGAGTGGCGTGTTCAGTCCTAACGGTCACAAATACATCCGCGAGTTCTCACTCGAGACAATCCCGACAACCATCTATCGTGTAGGAGGCGTGATCCTGAAAAAGGAAACCGTCTTCCAAGTGTATTCTATGCGCGTTCTCATACGCTACACTCTTCTCGACTGCCACAGCGCAACAACCTTGCGCCTGAAGCCATTCCTTGCCTTCCGCAGCGTGAAGAACTGTATGGTGGAGAACGGCAACATCAACAGGGATTATGCAGAGATTGACGGTGGAATAAAGACTCATCTCTACGAGAACTACCCAGACCTCTATATCCAGATTTCCAAGAAGAACAACTTCGTCTATGATCCTCATTGGAACAAGAGCCTCGTTTACGAAAAAGAGCAGGAGCGTGGTTATCATGGCGTGGAAGACCTCTACGTTCCGGGCTATTTCGAGATTCAGGCAAAGAAGGGCGATGAGATCGTGATTTCTGCGGGTATCGAGGAGATAAAGACAGCCACACTCAAGAAATTGTTCAATGAGGAAGTTGCACTACGCATCCCTACCGACAATTTCTATCACGCACTCGTAAATGCAGCTCACCAGTTCCATGTTCGCGTAAGCGACACAGAGCGCTATCTGCTCGCTGGCTATCCTTGGTTCAAGGTTCGTGCACGAGATACATTCATTGCCCTTCCGGGTCTCACGCTTGCCATTCAGGAAAATGACTATTTCGAGCTTGTTATGGATACGGCAGCCAAGAGCATCAGGGATTTCATGATTGGCAAGCCACTCACAAGCCTTATCCACGAGATAGAGCAGCCTGACGTGCTCCTGTGGGCTATATGGGCTATCCAGCAATATGCCCATGAGGTTGGCAACAAACAGACTATAAAGAAATATGGTCAGTTGCTTATCGACATTCTCAAGTTCATTGAAAGCAACAAGCACCCTAACCTCGAACTAAGGGAAAACGGTTTGCTCCACATCGAAGGACGCGAGAAGCCAATGACATGGATGAACAGCATAGCCAATGGCCGCCCTGTGGTTCCACGTACCGGCTATGTGGTTGAGATAAACGCCCTCTGGTACAATGCCCTCAAGTTCTGTGCAGAAATTGCAGATGCAAACAAGGACACAAAGACAGCCGCTACGCTCGAAGTACGTGCCGACATTGCCAAGTCCTCATTCCAGAAGATGTTCATCACGGAGAGCGGCTACCTCTACGACTATGTAGAGGAAGGCATCACGGATCTGAGCGTCCGTCCGAATATGATATTCCCTGTGGCATTCGACTACTCTCCACTTGAGCCAGAGCAGAAGAAATCGGTTCTCGACTTCTGTACACGCGAACTCCTCACTCCAAAGGGTCTCCGCACATTGTCGCCAAAGTCAGGTGGATATAACCCGATGTTTGTAGGTCCACAGACAAAGCGTGACTATGCCTACCATTCAGGCACGGCATGGCCTTGGCTCGGCGGTTTCTACATGGAGGCATACCTGAAGCTCTACAAGCGTTCACGCCTCAGTTTCGTACAGCGACAGATGGTAGGCTATGAGGACGAGATGCAGTATCACGTATTAGGCTCTATCTCAGAGCTTTTCGATGGCAACCCACCATTCAACGGACGCGGTGCCTCTGCCTTCGCTATGAACGTGGCTGAGATTCTGCGCACTTGGAGATTGATAGACCAATATAATTAATTTACCATTTTACTATTTACTATGTACTATTTGTTTACGACCTACTCAAAAGCCGAAAATCAACGAACTTCGGAAATCTATCTTCTGTAAGGATAAAAATAGTACATACTATAAAAAATAGTAAATAAATAGTAAATAGTACATAGTTAAATAGTAAATGACACAATGAAGTTATGAAAGTATTAATGTTCGGATGGGAATTCCCTCCAAAGATATACGGTGGACTTGCTGTTGCCTCCTATGGTATCACCAAGGGTCTGAGTATTCAGGGCGACATTGAGACTACCTTCTGCATGCCAAAGCCTACGGGCGAAGAGGAGAAGTTCCTCAAGATAGTGAATATGAGTCAGGTGCCAATCGTTCACCGCGATGTTCAGTACGAGGACATCAAGGATCGTTTCGTTGGGCATACAGTTGATGACTACTATCGTTTCCGCGATCATATCTATGCAGATTTCAGCTATATGCAGGGACTGGATGATCTCGGTTGCATGGGGTTTGCCGGTGGTTATCCAAGTAACCTGCACGATGAGATAAACAATTTCTCTATCATTGCAGGCGTTCTGGCACGCTCAGAGCAGTTTGATATAATTCACGCTCACGACTGGCTCACCTACCCTGCCGGAGTTCATGCCAAGATAGTAAGCGGAAAGCCACTCTGCATCCACGTTCACGCAACTGATTTCGACCGTTCTCGCGGTAATGTGAACCCAACGGTATATTCCATTGAGAAGAACGGAATGGATAATGCCGACTGTATCATGTGCGTATCAGAGCTGACACGTCAGACCGTCATCAACCAGTATCATCAGGATCCTCGCAAGTGCGTTGCCATGCACAATGCCGTCTATCCTCTCTCACAGGAGTATCTCGACATAGTGCCTCACAAGAATCCAAACGAGAAGATCGTTACGTATCTCGGTCGTATAACCATGCAGAAGGGTCCTGAGTATTTCATCGAGGCTGCAAAGCTCGTGCTCCAGCGTACCGACAAGATTCGTTTCTGCTTTGCCGGTTCAGGCGATATGATGAATGCGATGATAGAACTTGCTGCTGCATACGGCATTGCCGACAAGTGTCATTTCCCTGGTTTCCAGAGAGGTAAGCAGGTATATGAGTGCTACAAGAATTCAGATGTATTCGTCATGCCTTCGGTTTCAGAGCCATTCGGCATCGCACCACTTGAGGCTATGCAATGTGGTTGTCCAAGTATCATTTCAAAGCAGTCGGGTTGCGGTGAGATCCTTACTAATGTCATAAAGGTTGACTACTGGGATATCCACGCTATGGCGGATGCCATCTATTCTCTCTGCATGAACGAGAGCCTCCACAACTACATTGCCGAGGAAGGCATCAAGGAGGTAGCCGGAATAACATGGGAGAAAGTAGGACTACGCATTCGCCAATGCTACGACCAACTTCTATACAATGGATGGTTCAATAATGAGGAATATCTTGCGAATTTCATAAAATAGCCCACACAGTCCCTCCCAAAGGGAGGGTTCCTCCCCCCTCACCCCCTCAAGGGGGAGTAGATACATTTTCTAATCAAAAAAATAATAACCAGCCAAACCAATTAAGGATAAATACAATAAAATATCCTTCCCTTTGGGAAGGCTTGGTTAGGCTTAATATTTTTACAACAATGAAAACAATATGCCTTTACTTTGAGATACACCAGATAACACATCTCAAGCGTTACCGTTTCTTCTTCGACATCGGTACTGATCACTATTACTATGACGACTATGCCAACGAGCGTAGTATCACATATATTGCAGAAAACTCATACATGCCGGCTCTCACCGCCATGCATGAAATGATAAAGGAGCATCCGGGCTACTTCAAGGTTGCCTTCTCCCTCTCAGGTGTTGGTATGGAGCAGCTTGAGCTTCACGCTCCACAGGTGCTCACAAAGCTTCAGGAACTCAACGAGACTGGTCAGGTGGAGTTCCTTACCGAGCCATATTCTCATGGTCTTGCAGGTCTCATTAATGAGGAGAGTTTCAAGCGTGATATCGAGAAGATGTCAAAGAAGATTGAGGAGTATTTCGGCAAGCGTCCAACCGTTGTGCGCAACTCATCGCTCATCTATACCGATGACATCGGCGCACAGGTGGCATCCCTCGGATATAAGGGTATGCTCACGGAAGGCGCAAAGCATGTACTTGGCTGGAAATCACCACACTACATCTACAATTGCAGTCTTGCTCCTAACCTCAAGCTCCTGCTTCGCGATGTTAATGCTTCTGATGATATTTCACTCCGCTTCAACAACTCTTCATGGGAGCGTTATCCTCTCTTTGCTGACACATACATCGAAGAGATTGCCAAGTGCCCAGAGTCAGAGCAGGTTGTGAACATCTTCATGGAACTTACCGCCCTCGGCATAGCTCAGCCTCTTTCAAGCAATATCCTTGAGTTCCTCAAGGCTCTCCCTACCTGTGCTAAGCATGCAGGACTTGAGTTCGCTACCCCAGGCGAGATTTGCGACAGATTTGAAAGCGTAGGTGCTCTTGAGGTTCCTGAATCACTCTCATGGGTTGACGAGGAGCGCGACACCTCTACATGGCTCGGAAACCAGATGCAGCGCGAGGCTTTCAACAAGCTCTACTCTGTTGCTGACCGCCTGCTCATTGCCAAGGATCCAGCTCTTCTTCAGGACTGGGATTATCTTCAGGCATCAAACAACTTCCGTTTCATGACCACGAAGCCAAGCAACTGCAACATTGACCGTGGAATCTATGACGGACCTTTCGACGCCTTCACCAACTATATGAACATCCTCGGTGACTTCATCAGTCGTGTGCGTGCTCTCTACGGAGGTATCGATAATGATCAGTTGGAGCAGATGCTCACCACTATCACTAACCTCGGTAAGGAACTTGATGTGAAGGAGAAGGAGATTCAGCGTCTCCAGACAAAGCTATCTAAGCTCGATCCTGACAATGCTGGTCGTCAGCCAGAGAAGAAAGCCGCAGCAAAGAAAGCGACGGCAAAGAAGGCTTCTGCCAAGCCAAAAGAGGCTGCCAAGGCTGAAGAAAAGAAAGACACTCAGAAATTAGCAGACCCTAAAGCTGAATAACGCACTTACTATACTAACAACACTAAGAGGCGCTCCCGAGAGGAAGCGCTTTTTTACTTTGTAAGCATCCTCAAGTTCGGTTGAAGAGGTTAGAGGGGAGAGGTTGGAGATAAGAGGTTAGAGGTTAGAGATTTGAGTTCACATTCCTTTCATGGGCCTTTGATTGGAAAACGTGACTTAAATTCTTCACTCTTCGTTCTTCACTTTCTCCGCTCGTGGCCTTTGATAGGAAAACGTAATTTGTATTTTATAATTTTTCATTGTTCATTTTTCATTTATTTTCCGCTTGCAAAGTTACAACATTTTTCCCGAACGCCACAAAATAACATGAAAAATAATATGATAGTTTCTAAAAATCTGCACTCCACCTTCGTAACACATTGATACACAGAAATAAATTTTCGGAAGGCATATCATAAATAGACAAAACTACCATAATATCAGATAGTTTTATGACACACCCCCTATGTCTGCGAATTTTACCCCCAAAATATAAATATATAATATATATTATATATTTATATTTTGAAGTTTTTTTGAAGAGAAGAACTATCATATAGTCCCCCTATAAACTATCAGATATTATGATAGTTTCTCCATTCTGAGTCTCCTGTTAGGGGGATGATAGTAACATATCTTGAAATATGATATTTTCGTGATTAGTTACAAACACGCATTTTTACTTGTTTTTACCACCAAAGAACACACAAACGAAGCAAAATCCCCGTTTTCCCAAGCATTTTCGTGTTCATTTTTGGTTCTTGATGATGAGGTGTTTTCAACCCACCCCACCTCTCTTTTGCTTGTTTGAGCACAAAAGTAACATAATATCAGTTATTTTAGATAGGGAGAGGGGGTGTACCAGATTCCTTTTCTGAGGTAGATATCCACCCCAAAATCGGCATTCATCCTAGCCTCTCCTTCACCTCCGCTCTTCCTTCGCTACAAGTCCGTTCCAAATCCGTTGCAAGTCCGTTCCTTAGAATAGGCAAAAATGGGACTTACAAGGGATTTGCAAGGGAGGAAGAAGGGAGTTACAAAATAGTTTTTCGCTTGCTTTTTCAAGATTTTCTTAGAAACTTTTGGTTATTTCACCAAAATAATGTAACTTCGCAAACGAGAATTTCCGCCACGCCTATGCTTTTGTATGCGTACCAGGGCGGAACTTTTATTTTATATTGTAAAAATTTATTTCAGTTCATAGCTTCATAATAGTTGAGTCCTATCAGCAATTATTTCCAAGCATCCCAATCATCGTATGCACTACCATTGTTTGTAGATTCATTATATATATATTCAGAACTTTTTATTATATTATCAAATATATTTGTTAATGGCTTCATTATAATGTCGTCGTTCTCCGTGCTAATAGCCAAGCCATATGACGTTGATAGGATAGGACACAATTTTAAGTCTATAATTTCATCAATATCCTTGATGGACTGGACTTTCCATTCTTTGTGGGTAATCAGTTTACTGTCTTGATAACCACCATAACATTCACGCAAGTTCTTAAATGTACTACCACCACCACAATACACCAAAGGTCTGTTTTTCAGAGCGTCAAATAATTTATGAATATGAAACACTCTCTGCCTCATGAATTCATGCAAAAGCTTAGTTGTCAAAGATTCACATATTTGATTCACCTCTTTGATATACGCATCTCTACGTTCTGGCTTTATTTCAGAAGCATCCAGCACGTTGCCCGCAATTCCACTCTGGTTGTTTTCATTTCTGTCAGTTAAGAAGTTAAGCCCTTTGTTAACGGAATAGAAGTCATAAATCTGCGGCTTATTGTTCTCAATGGTAAAGAAGGATATATCCGTTGTTCCTCCACCTATATCAATCATTAAACTCATACCATCTGAAAGTTTCCCCTGACTTATAAGCGGTCTTAAACAAGCGTAGGCTTCGGGGAAAACCAACAAACCATATTCATCTTTGATTTCTTTTGAATAGGGTATTATTTCTGTTAAATTCTCCAATTCCTTCTTAGGGGTAGCAAGGAACTTCTCTTTATCGTTGGCAAAAACTTCCTCAACAAGTCGATATGCAGATACGATGATACGTGTTGCAATAGTCTTAGCCACGTTTACATGACTACTATCAGTCGGAACTCCCATCTGTATAGTGAAGTCCTGTCCATACATTTTCTCCAAATCGAACAGGATATATGCAAGATACCATATAGAGAAATACATGGCATCTATTCGCCGCATTTCTATTTCCGAAGGATAGAATGTACTTTGTTTAAAATAACGTATGGTACGACCATCATATCTACAAGGTAAATAGCCATAGGATAATAAATTGTTTTCCCCTATCCCCACAATAGAGGGTAGGGTATAAAACTGACGATGGAATGTATCTTCAAACTTCATGAAAGTGTAGCTAAGTTCTACGCCCTCTTTGTTCTCTATACAGACCTTTGTCTGATGTGTTCCAAAGTCAAGTCCTACTGTAATCATAATTTTAGATGATGTTTATTAGGTTTAATGAAACTATACTTTCGACAATCTCAATCTGCGAAGCCTCACGGATTTGAGTTAAGCGGTCTTCCTTCTCTTTTTCCATTTGCAGAATTCGAGTTTTAGCAAGACGGATTACACCTTGAAGTTGCTGTACCCTTTTATCGTCCACATTATATAGCATCTCTATATCAGACTCCCAATTACGAATATATCTGCGTTGATTGTCAATAAAAGAAGCATAATATTCATTCGTTTGCTTCTCATTTCTTTGTCTATCGCTCTCCACTTGAAGCTTTATCTCGGATAAGAGTTTATCTTTCACCTCGTTAATCTCCTCTACGAAATCGTAACGCATATCTTGAAGCATTTCGGTATCTATATCTGTATTGGTTGCATTGTGTTCTTTACCATCAGTTTGAGAACGCGAAAACACGCGGTTCACCATATCCTCATCCTTTACTATTTTCCTGTCATTCACACTATAAAGCAAAGGTAGTAATGTTTCCGTATGCTTTGGAACACCAAGCACTTTTCGGGTTACGCTCATCTGATAGACAATCATGTAATATGCAGAACCTTTCTGTAGCATATCATCATTAGTCAACGCATAGCAGAATGATGTTTTAGCCTCATCATCATGTTTGCGGAAGTACTCTAAACATGCCAAAATGATAGGATTATAAATATTCATAAACAATAGTTTCCTATTGTCGTATGCAACCTGCTGATTGAATGTCATGCGGAGCACCAGTTTGTCTTCTATTTCATGTTTGAACTGTTCGAAAAGACTTTTGCTTTCTTCACCACATGGTCGATAGCTTGTCAGAAAATTCCTGAGGATGCAAGGTTTACTTAATGGCAACTGCAACTCATATATAGCATCATCAACTTTCTCAAGTGTGCATGTGGTCAGTTCCTGACGAATAGCAGATTCCAGATAGTTACGAAGTTCAATCTCTGTAACGTATGCGTTATTGTTCTGGATGCGGTTTATTTCATCCTTGAAATAGGCATCATTGGTAAGAGCGTTATCAAGTCCTTCTTCCAGATGCTTGATGCTTTCCTTCTCGTTGGCAAAAGCGAGTTCTATCTCAGCAGCTTTTCTCTGCTTTTCTTCATCTGTCAAACGGCTTACATAGAGTTCTTTTCCCAGTTTATTATAAACATCTCGAATGGTAATGCTACCATCTCGTTCTAATGGTGCATCCATAATAGCTTCCATATCACCGATAGTTCCCCGAAAAATACCGATTCTGTCAAGAAGACGTATGCAAATATCCTCCAGAATTGAACCAGCTACAATCATATTGTATATATTAACTGTTGGGGATTTCTGACCGAAACGATCAATACGACCGATACGCTGTTCAACGACCATCGGATTCCATGGCAAATCGTAATTTACCATGGAATTACAGAACTGCATATCCAAGCCCTCACTACCTACCTCTGAAGAAAGGAGAATTTGAGCATTAGGATTATTCTTGAACTCATCCAACACTTCAATACGGTTTTCAACCATACCATGAATCATCAATGCGCCAAAACCACGGCTCTTGAAGCGAATCTGGAGATATTTCAGGGTTTTGCGGAACAAGGCAAAGATGACAATTTTCTTTGTGCCGTGTTTGAAAACCTCATTGATGATTCTCAGCAACTCCTCGAACTTGGCATCTGTGTAATCTGCATACTCATCAATTCCTTTGTCAAGACTGACCTCACTATTCAGATAGGCATAAACACTACTGGCTATTTGACGTTTTTTCTGAACCAACCCCAAAGCACCGCCTTGAGTTAGCACTTCTTCACCCCAATAGTCGGTATAGGAGTTGTCATCTCTATATTCCTCAATGACTCTATCAAACTCGATCTGCTCTTCTTTTGTCAAGACAACTTTTCGCATGTGTGGCTTGCGCTCTGCCTGTGACATATCCGTAATAACTTCACGTTTACGAGTACGAGAGAAGATATTGTTCATCATGCTCATTGATGAGATGAGGTATTGAAGACGTGCACGGTTTTTGGTGGTGTCCTCACCATTAAGCATTAGAATAATCTCCTGATACATTGCATCGTCAGCAAAAACTTTGCCAACAGTTGATTGATGTGAGAAAATTTCCACCTTATTAGAGAAGAAACGCGTGATGATTTCCGATTCATTCAGTTTTTTTGCAATAGTTGATAATGCCACGTTATGGTTCAAATCGGTCAATGCTTCAACAAACGGACGATTTTCTTGCAACCGGTTATCGAAAATCTGATAGTTGTAATATTTTGTGTTGTCAAGCAGATGCAGCAGATTATACAGATTCTCTGTACTAATCATGACTGGTGTGGCAGTCAAAAATACGGCAGCATCTGCATGACTCATAATAATTTCAGCGCCATCGTATGTTTCATTATGATTACGCATTCTATGGGCCTCATCGCATAGCACAAGACTGAAGTGAAAGTCGTTAGCAGATAGAAAATCAACGATATTCTTTGGCATATCATCTTCCCCTTTCTTCCCCATATCACCATCCTTATACTTTTTCATGCGAATCTTCTCGTAATTTACGATGGCATGAACTGAAATACGATGATCCTGCATTTCAGAAATAAGTTCCTTCTGACTTTCATATATTTTGAATTGCAGTCCAAACTTAAGTGACAACTCATCCTTCCATTTCTGTTGCAGAGATTTTGGGCATACAATCAGCACATGGTGTAACTCTCGACGAGCTTTCAACTCCAACATGATATGACCTGCTTCTATCGTCTTACCAAGACCAACTTCATCAGCTACCAACAATCTTCTGTTAGGAGAATTGAGAAATTTAAGCAAAGGCTTGAACTGGTAAGGACGGAATAACGTCTTTGAAGCTTTTAGTGAGGAAATGGTACTATTGTTTGAATTACGAATTTTAAAGGTCGTATTCTTCTTTGAGTATTCGGAATAAGAACCAAAGATTCCACTCATACAACGCTCAAACGGATCTGTAATGTCACAATCAGGCAACAGATTCACCTCTAGTTCATCTGCAACAACGTTTCCCCAGCATACCTTGTAAAATTGGCGACCACCACGTCGAGGTGGCATGACCTCTATTATGATGCCATGTCCATTGGATTCTGCTTTAACAACTTTGCTTCCTATTGCAAATTTACTCATAGTAGAAATAGATTTTAATGTGACTTCTCTAAAATAACATCTATAGTGTGGGCAATATGCGACACAAACATTATAATCAAATTCATTGCGAAGACAAATCCAAAGAATCCGTCATTTGCAAAAAAATTGAATATATTCTCTATGAACCATAAAATAAACTATACAACCTTAGCCTCACAATAGCATTACCTTTTTGCTCCTTATTTGTTTAGGGATATTAGTCATCGTTATAGCAAAGACATTAAGGTATAATGCTTCTCTGTGGGATGTCTATTTTCATAATCCAGAGACATTAATAATGTCGGCAAAGATATAAATTATTTCAGTAAACACCAAATTTTTTGATACATATTTATGAGATTTTTATGGGATTTTGATAAAAACATATGCAATCATATACAGATTCTCCATTCATCCTTTACAATCCCTCTGCTCTGGCCCTACTCCAGCAAAAGAGAAATAACGTTTTCACAATATAATTTCAAAGGAAAATAGTTAAATTTCACATAGATATTAGAAAAAGGCGAGTCAGAATTTTGTTAATCGCCAGAAAATTTGTAATTTTGCACTCAATAATCAAGCCGTGGTCATCCTGTTGTATTCGCGTAGTGCAAAAGACCTCGCCCCGAGCCTTCACCTTCCGCAAGGATTGTAAAGGGATCCACGCAAATTTTATGAGGCAAAATAAGCGCAGTTCATTTATGTGATCTGCGTTTTTTCGTTTTAGGTTGCTGTTCGTTTTTTATAAGTGGCTCTCCTGGTCGCAATGCAGAAACACCATACTCAACTCTTTGTTTTGAATGTTTGACACCAACTGTCAATTTGATTGTACCAAGCTCTACATGCCGATATACCATAACAAGCATATATGCAAACATCTGCTGGTTTCTATCATTTCCCTTTACAGCTACTCGTCTAACAGGTTGAGCATTTTTCATCACTTCATCGAGAATCATAATTGCACGAGTTGAATTGTAACTTTTGGAAGAATGTTCCTTGGCTTCTATAACGGAAATACCTTTAATATAAATAAAATCTTGTAAGGCTTCGTTGAATATCTTTCCTTCGTCAAACCTATCTCGCCAAGTTTTAAAGAATTCGCCAATAAGCCCCTCGCGTTTTCTGATTTCTTCCATAGATTGCCCCATTGGAATACCATCTGCATCATATTCTATTTCCTTGTGTTCATCATTCTGTGATGGTGCATCTTCGCTGACACGCCATACAACATCATCCTCTGGCAGTTCATAGCCTTGCTCAAAGGAAATGTCAATCAATTCATATTCGAATATATATTCTTGCTCTGGCATGATTGTTTAGATTATTTTGTTTCCGAAAAGACGTTAGAGTTCTTCAAGAAAAGCATCAAGTGTCTGTTCTTTTTCTCCACAGGCTTCTGCCTTACGCATATTTTCAAATGCGCGATGAAGGCTCTCTTTTACATAGATCTGCTGTGATGTAGGATTACTTTCATGTTTCTTACTCATAACGCTAAGTGTTTTTATTCTGAGTGCAAAAATACAAATTATTTCAGTAACGACCAAATCATTCTCCATATTTTAGGAATTTTAGATTCATTCCTATGCTGATACTCCGCTAATCCTCTGCTTTTTCTCTGCTAAAGTTCTGCTTCCATAGTAAAGGAATAGCGTTTTCAAAGCGGTAGGATAACGTTTTTACAATAAAATTTCAAAGGAAAATAGTTAAATTTCATATAGATATTAGAAAAAGGAGAGTCAAGATTTTGTAAATCACGAGAAAATTTGTAATTTTGCACCGTCACTTAGAGGAATTCGCAGAAAGGATGACAACCTTTATAATCCCATACAGGGATTGTTTCGAGCCTCAAAGCATAAGCCACTCCACGAAGAGTGGCTTTTCTTTTTATTATTGTCGAGGAACTG
The DNA here is from genome assembly GCA_902801425.1 of uncultured Bacteroidales bacterium. Lineage (GTDB taxonomy): Bacteria > Bacteroidota > Bacteroidia > Bacteroidales > Bacteroidaceae > Prevotella. Next base: position 17,868 of record CADCIQ010000026.1, read on the forward strand.
TTATACAATACTGTACAAAATCCTTATTCGTTCGCTGAAGCCCAACAGTTAATTTGATGTTCTTATACTTCATATAGAGTATCTTATCATATTGTTTCTGGTTTTTGTTGTTCTTTGGGATAACCTCGTCAACCAGTTCCGCATTTTCCAATATTTCTGTCAACTGAAATACTGCAAGTGTGGAATCGTATGTGCGTGAAGCTTTTGAATACGTTTCATTTATAGACTGGTACTTTACAAGAATATTGTTTTTAAGCCACTTGTTCATAATAGCTTTGTCAGGATGTTCGGCAATCCACTTAGCATAGAAATCTTTTATCATTTTCTCACGAATCTTTATCTCTTGCTTAGATCTGCCCATGGGAATCCCATCAGCATCATATTCTATGGACTTGTGTTCATCATTCCGTGATGGTGCATCTTCGCTGACACGCCATACAACATCATCCTCTGGCAGTTCATAACCCTGATCAAAGGAAATATCAATCAGTTCGTATTTGAATATACATTCTTGCTCTGGCATGATTGTTTAGATTATTTCACTTTAGGTTTCAGCTCATCAGGAGAGTCTTTGGTGAACATATCCACCTTCGGAGCCTCTTTCTCATAGAGATTACGTATCACGCTCTCGTCGAGGGTGATAGTTGGCTTGAAATCGGGGCTCTTCATATAGTTTATGATACTCTTGCGAAGCTGACGGGCAACGAGACGGTTCCTGAGATTTGAGGTAATATCAATAGTGGTCATCAGAAGCTTACCGCCAAGCACATTAGCCTCTATGATCATACCGCACTTACGACTTACATGCCAAGTATCTATCGGCTGCATAGGTGGCTGATAATCAGCAGGAAACTCAGAGAGATTCATTACCTGAGCACGATTAACGAGTTCCCACCAGTTAAGGTCTGTCCAGTCGTCGGTAGGGAAATCACAATACACAGGATGAGTGCTATCGATATATGCTCCCGTGACATGAGGCGGACGCATCTTGAACCAAGAGGTGTTCCAGAACACAGGCAGATAGTTCTGCTTTATGTCATTGCCATAGCGCACCTTTCCAGCTGCCGTAAGAAGCACCTTATGCCCACGCTTCAAGGTCTCTATCGCCCAAGTGTCGAGAGTATCAGAAATATATACTCCGTCAACAAAGCCCTTCTTCAGTTCCACTTTAGCCTTCACGCTTTCCGATTCCCTTTCAAGAGACGGAACAACCCAGAAATCCCAATGATTCTTCCATTCCCTTTCGCCTGATGAAATAGTGACGCTAAGAGTGAGTTTACTTGGATCTATGAAAGATGTGAGAGGGAAGGTGAAAGTACCCAAATAATGATTCTTGCCAAGAGGTATAGGTGACAAAGGAACATCAAATGATGAAGAATACGCAAACTTTTCACTTTCCGCCTTATCCTTTACACCCTCCGTAATGCTATACTCCACCTTTGCATCCTCTATTTCACTTGCAGAGGCATTATATACCTCAACAGGCACTCGAAGGGTATCGGAAGAGGAATAGACGAACTTAGGGAACTTAGCCAAAGGCACGACATCATTGCAGAACTCAGTCCACTCTGACGCATCCACATATCCCTTCTCCTTCCAATGCACATTGAGAGGCCCGACCAAGGCTGTTCCCTGACCGCTATAGTCGTTCAAGCCAAGGAGCACGAAGCCAGCATAGCCATTGGTGCGGAGATTACGCTCTATCTCATATTTATATGCAAGAGTCTGCAACCTACCGCTCGACATAAGGAATTTATCCGCCTGTGAAGCCATTCCGTTATCACGAAGCAAGTCCTCGAAGATGTCAAAATTCTTCGCCTTATATGCTCCTGTATATTGAGAGCGTTCCTTTAGGTCAGGAAAGGCGCACCATTGCCCTTGTTCATGGCAGATGATGGGCGAATTGTTTGGCACACTATCCTTATAGTTGCGTGGAAAGAGGATGTCCTTGGTGTAGTCATCATCAGAATGAGGCGCGTGGCGATTCCAGTCGAGACCTCGTCCCCCACCCTTCACATGATACTGAGAGCCGCTATCCCATGCCCAGCCGCCACCTACGTTAGCACCACAATAGATACGGCGCGAGTCGGTGTTTCTCCAATAGTCAACCCACGAATTGCACCATTTCACCCAATCACCAGCCGGCTCATTTCCGGCACTCATCATAAGGAAAGACGGATGATTGCCATATGCCTCAACCATACGCTTTGTCTCGTCCATGAGATACTGATCAATAGCCATTCCACGACAAAGTTTCACACCATGATTAGGCCATGAAGGTCCTTCGGGCTGAAGATAGAAACCGAGACGGTCAGCCACACGGAAAGCAGCCTCTGGAGGGCAATAGGAATGGAATCGCATAGTGTTGAGACCGTATTCCTTGCACTTACGGAAAACTCTTTCCCATGAAGCCTCATCGGTTGGAGGATAGCCCGTTTCCGGGAAACAGCAGTTACCCACGGTTCCACGCACATAAATAGGCTTTCCGTTGAGAAGAATATCCATTCCGTTCACTTTTATCTCTCTCATTCCAAAGGTTGTAGTGTAAGAATATCCGTTGGCATCGCGCACCTCAAGGGTATAAAGATTCGGATGAAACTCATCCCATAGCCTTACATCATCACCCATACGAATGACATACGAGCTATCAGATTGAGCCACAGCCTTACTCTCTTTTCCGTCAATGAAGAAAGACATGCCTTGGGTGTTGCCTCTGAGCACAATACGGATAGCACCATGAGAGACATCCGGATATACGTCAATATGCTCAATAGCATTCAGCGGACGGGCTGATAGTGAAATATCTCCTGCAATACCATTCCAGTTGCCTTGTGTCTGATCGGTAACGGAATGTGAATCCTGTCCGACGCATACGTTCTCTATACCATTATATACCTTGATTGCCACGGAGTTTTCCTTGCCAATTTTGATATAATCAGTAACATCATAGAGATGGGGAGCAGAAAGTCCCATCTGATGTCCAGCCTCCTTACCATTAATGAATACGGTGGTCTCTATATGAGGTCGTTCAAGAGTAAGAATGATACGTTGTTTTTTCCATTCCTTTGGAACGAGAACCTTTCTGCGATACCACGCATTGCCCGTATAGTGGCGTTCAGGAGTAAGGAAGAACGGGAATTTCATCTGCCCCTCAATACGGTATTTCTCCATATATGGATTGAAATAGAAGGAAGAATCGTAAAGAGAGCCTGTCCATTGTGTTTTCACGGACACCAGATCGCCTTTGCCTCGCGTAACCATAGAGCCAGGCAACAGGATAGTATCATCATAAACAGATACTGGCGTAACGGAATTTTCGCTACGCTGAATCTGAAACTCCCAAGTTCCCGAAAGGTCTATCTTGTTTTGGGCAGATGCAGAAATTGCCGATGTTATAGCTATTAAGGCAAGGATTTTCTTCATGGTGCAAATATAGTGATTTTTTTACAGAAAAAAGAAAGAACTCCGTTTTTTTGTTGAAATAAAATGCTATAAATGTGCGTTTATATAGAGTAAAGCTGAAATTGCACATTAAAAATAATAAATTGTACATTGTAAAATAGTAAATATTTTGAGATTTCTGATCGATGATAATATGACTCCAATGACTGAGGAGCAGTTTAACGACTGCCTCTCAAAGGTCAGTAAACAACGCCGCGAGAAGGTTCTGAAATATAAGTTTCAGGCAGGGAGAGAGCAAAGCCTTAAAGCCTATATGCTTCTTCAGAGACTGCTGAAAGAGGAATACGGAATCACGGAGCCACCTGTTTTCCGTGAACTGGAGAACGGCAAGCCAGTCATCATCGGACATGAGGACATTCATTTCAATATGTCGCATTGCAGATATGCGGTGGCATGCGCCATAAGCAACGCGCCTGTTGGCATTGACGTAGAAGTGATCAAGGAGAATGTGAAAGACGAACTTGCTCGCTATGTGCTTAGTGATAGCGAACTCGAAGACCTCACCCCATTGAAATTCACCCGATTATGGACGATGAAGGAGGCCGTGGTGAAACTCACAGGCAGAGGCATAACAGGCAAGGAACAGCTCCGCCCCCTACTCGACGACTACCATAAAGGAAAAAGTCCCTGGCAGATAATTACCAAGGACTTCCCAGAAAAGAATTATGTTGTTGGCGTTTGCACGAATTTCACTCGTAAGTGAAAAGAAAAGAACGAATAGTAAAGAATCTAATGATGTTTCTGAAGACTATTGCAAACTACGGATAAAACAAAAGTAATTTAAATTCTTCACAGTTCACTCTTAACTCTTCACTTCTAAGGCATAGGCTCCCTTGTTGTGCCACGAACCACAAGGTTAGTCCTTACCACTTGTTTCTCCACGCGGTTAAGCGGTGTAATTCCCTCTACCTTATTAATAAGGATATTTGCAGCCTGATGACCGATTTCATTTCCACGCTGATCCATAGTGGTGAGCATCGGATCACAAGCCAAGGCACGTTCGCCATTAGTGAATCCACAGATACTCACATCCTCAGGAATACTGAGACCGAGACGCTTCACAACATGAACGACCCCAACAGCGGTATCATCATTGATACAGAAGAAAGCATCAGGCCTGTCTTCACGTTGCATGATCTCAGGAATCATCTGCTCAGCAAGTTCACGCGAATCACATTCAAGAATGAAATCGTTGTTCACATCCATTTCGTGAAGACGAAGAGCATCCTTATAGCCATTCATCCTGTTCTTCACGATCTCAAGATGCAACGAACTACCGCAGAAGGCTATTCGCTTGCAACCTGTATCTATTAGATACTTAGTAGCAGTAAAAGCACCGTGATAGTCGTCGATGACCACCCTGGAAGCATTCACGCCCGTACATATACGGTCAAAGAACACAAGAGGCATCTCATTGTTTATGACACGGATAAAATGGTCGTATTGCTTGGTGTTCTTAGCTTGTGAAACGATTACGCCACAAACTCTTGACCTGATGAAATTATCACAGATCTTTACCTCACGGTCAAACTGTTCCTTACTCTGAGCCACGATGATAGAATACCCTCGATTGGATGCTTCTTCCTCAATACCGGAAACAACGGTAGAAAAGAAATAATGCACGATCTCAGGTACAATAACACCAATGATTTTTTGTGCTCTTGCCTTGGAATGACGCAATGACTCCGCAAGAACATTAGATACAAAATTATGCTCCTTGGCATACTCCTGTATTGTTCTCCTCCTTTTCTCACTAATACTTGGATTATCAGCCAAAGCTCGTGAGACAGTTGCCACTGACACTCCCAGTGCCTTGGCAATATCTTTCATTGTAATCTGTTGATGTGGCATAGTTATATAGGGTTAATAAGTGATTTTTATGAATTAATACTATTTTTTGAGTGCAAATATATGAAAAAATTTTCAAACGAAGAACATTTTTGCAAAAATATTTATACTATTCGTTATGGAAACGGTTGCACTATCATAGGATTTTATAGCAATTCAAAAAGAAGAGCTAATATTTCGTTTCGATTACATTGGGATTGCATTCTCCATTATGAAATTAATAAATGCGCAATAAACACATTTTTCAAGCCTATCACACTCGCAAACGATTGCGATTCTATCTCACGATTATGAACCGCAAAAATGCGAGTCTTAATATTTTTATTCTTACTTTTGCAGACGAAACTGTAAACCATACATAAACAAGAATAATACCTCTATGAATTACTTCTATAGCACAGCATTCACGGAATGCATACACCGCCACGAAATACAGACTCTCACAAAGAGTAAATTCGATAAGACCCTCATCGTCAAGGTACAGGCTCCACAGCTTCGTACTAACCAGCGACTTGCCCTTAGCGGAAGCGTTGCGGAACTCGGCAACTGGCAGGAGCGCGAAGCCCTCAAGTGCCTCTATACTGGCGATAACGAGTGGACAGCCGTAATAGATGCGACAAATCTCACAGGCAAAGCCATTGAGATGAAGTATATCGTGATTGATGATGACCCAAGCGTGCCCGTTATCTGGGAGGCACGAATGAATCGTGTGCTGCATATCCCGGAAATAAAGAGTGGAAAGACAGAGACCATCAGCATCGAGATGGCACACTTCCCTATCCCAGCCGACCGCATAGCAGGTACTGCCATTCCTATATTCTCGCTCCGCTCTGAAGGCAGTTTCGGAGTTGGCGACTTTGGCGATCTGAAGAAAATGGTGGATTGGGTAGCACTCACCGGACAGCGAATCCTTCAGGTGCTCCCGATAAACGACACAACCATAACACGCACATGGTCAGACTCTTATCCATACTCCTCAATCAGCATCTTCGCCCTTCATCCGCAATATGCCGATTTCCGTCAGCTACCAGCATTGAAAGACTGGAAGAAAGCCACAGAGTTTGAAAAACTCAGAAAAGAGCTAAACGCCCTTCCGCAGATTGATTATGAGCGTGTGAACAATGCCAAGAACGAATACCTGCATCTCATTTTTGAGCAGGAAGGCAAGAAGGTTCTCGCATCCGAGGAATATAAGCGATGGTTCAAGGAAGAAGAGCAATGGCTTGTGCCTTATGCTCAATACAGCGTCCTTCGTGATACCTACGGCACGGCAAACTATTCTGAGTGGCCAGACCATAACGTATGGAACGAGGACGACCGTAAATCGCTCACCAACACTCGAAGCAAGGCATACAAAAAGGCTTCATACTATTATTATCTTCAGTTCATCCTTGCCCAGCAAATGATCTCTGCGCACAAATATGCCCAGACTCATAAGGTGGCATTGAAAGGCGACATCCCTATCGGCGTAAACCGCTATGGCTGTGATGTTTGGATGGAGCCACGCTATTTCAATCTCAACGGACAAACAGGAGCACCACCAGATGACTTCTCAGTAAACGGACAGAACTGGGGATTCCCTACCTATAACTGGGACGAGATGCTAAAGGATGACTGCCAATGGTGGATTCGCCGATTCTCGAACATGGCAAAATACTTCGATGCCTACCGCATCGACCATGTACTTGGTTTCTTCCGTATCTGGGAGATACCTATCCATAGCGTTCACGGACTCCTCGGTCAGTTCCAGCCCTCCCTCGGAATGACCCGTCAGGAGGTTGAGCAATACGGACTTAAATGGCAGGAGGATTTCTTCCTGAACCCTTTCATAACCGACTGGGTATTGGAGCGCTTATTTGGTGACAAGGCAGAATATGTAAAGAACACATTCCTTGAGCCTTGGCACGATGGACTCTATAAATTCCGCGAGGGATTCAAGACGCAAAGGGAGGTGGAAAAGTACTTCATGACACACACGACCCCTCCCCAGCCCTCCCGAGGGAGGGAGTCTTTAGATACAATAATACAATCCAAAAATCCCTCCCACTCGGGGGAGATGGAGGGGGGTATTTACTCTCTCCAGAGCAATGTTCTCTTCCTTGTTGACCACAAGAACCCGGAACTCGTTCACCCACGCATCTCGGCACAGTCAGATACTTGCTACGAGACACTTTGGGAGCATGACAAATACAATTTCAACCGCTTATACAACGATTATTTCTATCGTCGCAACAATCAGTTCTGGTACGAGGAGGCAATGAAGAAACTCCCACGACTCGTAGAGGCAACAAAGATGCTCGTTTGTGCCGAAGACCTCGGTATGGTGCCTGACTGCGTGCCTTGGGTTATCAACCAGCTCGAAATTCTGTCGCTCGAAATACAGTCAATGCCGAAAGATCCACAAGTAGCATTCGGAGTACTTGACCGCAATCCATTCATGTCAGTATGCACCATCTCCAGTCACGATACAGCCACCCTGCGTATGTGGTGGGATGAGGACGAGGAACGCACACAAAACTACTGGAACTGGTCACTCGGACATGAAGGTAAAGCCCCTCATCCGCTATCTCCAGAGATAGCAACAGAAATAGTCAGCAACCATCTCGCCTGTCCATCAATGCTCTGCATCCTCACGCTTCAGGACTGGCTCGCAACAGATGCCACACTCCGTCTTGCTGATGCCAATGCCGAGCGCATCAAGCCCCTCACCCGTCCTGTGGACACCCTCTCCCCAAGGGGCGAGGGAGAAGAATGTACCTCCCCCTCCAAGGAATCCCCATAGCGAGAAAAGGTAACCTTTCCCTCGCCCCTTGGGGAGAGGGTGTCCGTAGGACGGGTGAGGGGCCGTTGTGGGCTTCAAAAATAAAACCTCGGCCCTATAGTGAATCTAAATGTAGCAGATCCCTTAACTGGTGGAGCATCCGGTTCTCCTTCATCAAATTCATCCATAACGAGATGCGAGAGCGCTAAGACACGGAAACCTGCAGCTATGCCAAAGTGCTTGGAGAAGCGTTTCTGAACCTCTGTCTGTGCAAAAATGCCAGTCAAATTATGAACATCAACTCTCCCCAGACGAGGTGTATCATACTTTATTCCTCCAATTCCAAGACCAGAGGAAAGACTCACAGTCCAACTACCGAATGGCTTCGCATAGACAAAAGATGGTCCCACGAAAAAAGTATGAGCATTATACTTTCCGTACTCCGTTATATAATCAAGTCCTACGCCAATACGAGAATTTAGCAAATAGTCATAACTAATAGAGTAGCCTGCACCGAAAACACCACGATCATCCCGATTTTTTTCATCCTTTAAGACAGACAAGAACCATCCACAATTGAAATCGGTCTTCACGCAACTGTGCATGCCGCCGAAACCTGCCATCTTTGCAGCATCCTCCGACTGGGCATTAGACATAGAGATACTGCCTAACACCAACGCTGCGGTCAGCAAGAACTTTTTATTCATAATCCTATTTTTTTAGAAATAGAAACGAGGACCGATAGTGAATCTCAGAGAACTTGTTCCATAGCTGTGAGAATCATAATAACTATTATTATCAGGCTTTGAAGCAGTTATATTTACAAGACGAATTCCGGCACCAATACCAAAATTTTTAGTAATGCGCTTCTCAATATTACCCTGTACGAAAGTTCCAAGTCCATTTGCATCATCATATCCATAGCGATAAGAGTCAAGATTAAATCTGCCATATCCAATACCTATAGAACATCCATACGTCCATGTATTTTTTGATACATAATAGACAAACGAAGGAGCAATAACTCCCGTAGTGATATCGCTGCCTTCTCCCTGCTCGAATATTCCGTTAAGACCAAAGCCACAGCCATTCTTAAACACATGCTCATACATCAAAGAAAAGCCACAACCAAACATACCACGATTAGAATCGCCATCCCTATCTACGACTTCCGAAACGAACCATCCGCAGTTAAAGTCAATCTTAATGTCATTCTTCTTACCACCGAAACCATATTTTTCGTCAGAAGAATAATGAGGTACTGCTACATAATTTTTTCCTTCAGAATCTTCTGACTGTGCAAAAGTAGCAGATGTTGCACCAAACAGCATAGCTGCGGCTAATAGACATTTAAGTTTCATATTCTATATTAATTCTATTTTGAATGTTATTAATACAAATTACCGTAAAATATTGGTGCAAAGGTACATTTTTTCTGACAAATTACCAAATAATCCTTATTTTATTTTCAAAAAAAACGACAATTAATCAATCCTCTGCATCTGCTCCTTGATAACTACAGAAAGAGAGGTGACTAATGCAAACATCATTATATTTTGCACCAGGATATACCTTGAGAATCTTGAAAGTAAGTTCTACTACCCCTCCCTTTGTCTTTGGTGAAATAGAATCTGCATCAAAAGACTGCGTATAAGGAGTATCTTTCAAGTCGAATGTCTTGTACGGCTGTCCGTCAACCATCAACTGCATCTTAGCTACACGACCATGATTCTTCCATTGCTTCTCCGTATGGCAATAGCCATTAACAACAGAAAAGCCGTCAATCGGACGCTTGCCTAATTTGAAAACACAAGTCACACTTGTGCCTTCTACTTTGCCTATGGCTGAGCACCACGGCTTATACACACCACCGCCCACAATCTCCCTCACATCATATTTCTTTCCCTCATTATGAGATACGGATGATGTATATACAGTATCCGGCCAAAGACCATACCAGTCAAGATCACCTGTGCCATAGAAATCGCCAAAAGCAGGAATGATAGCAGAAGAATCCCCTTTGAGCTCATAATCACCATCCAAGCCCCAGAACTGATTCCCGAAATAAGCCCTCACCAATGCACGAGCAAGAACTGGCAATTTCTTCCGATCTATTTCATCATCAACAATAAGTTTCCACATTTTCACTTCCTCTTCCGTAGGAAACCTACGCGAACAGAGGTCTGGAAGCAAAGTTTTCAGCAGTTCATTCTCTTCCTTCACCATAGCCAGAGAATCCTTTGGCATCACAGAATCAACGGCAACAACACCAGAATCTGCATTCAACTGCATAGCACTATCTGTTTTCTGACCACCACAAGCAGCCAAACCAACGGAAAACAAGAAGAAAAGAATTCGTTTCATAGAATAATAGTAATTTGCTTATACGGCTGCAAAAGTAATGCTTTTAAGGCAAACCACCAAGCATTTTCCTCTAATTCTTTTTATTTATAGTGGAAAAAAGTAGAAAAATTTACCATTTCGAGGCTTTTTCATAGCAAAACCTTAGATTTTTAGTTAATAGAAGTTAAATTTATATTGGTAATTTGGTTAGTTCAAAATAACAATCTATCTTTGCACTGTCATACTTCACTATGACACCATGTAAGTATATCAACAAACAATACAAAAAACTTCAAAAACAAAACAGATATGATACAGATTCAAAACCTGACTTTCGGCTATAAAAGCTCAAAGGAGAATGTACTTGAGAACGTGAACCTTCAGTTGAATCCAGGTTCCATTGTAGGACTGCTCGGCAAGAACGGTACTGGTAAGACAACGCTTCTTAACCTCATTACCGGACAGCTTTTTGCCAAGCAGGGCGTGATAACCATCGATGACGAAAACGTAAAGACTAAGAGCAAGTCAATTCTGGAGAAGATCTATTTCCTCCCGGAGGAACTTACCGTGCCAAGCCTCTCCCTTGAGAACTTCATCAAGCTGTATAGTCCTTTCTACAAGGACTACAGTCAGGAGGTAATGGACGAGTGTATGCGCGAGTTCGACCTCAAGTCAGAGAAGAAGAGCCTCAACAAGCTCTCAATGGGCACTAAGAAAAAGATGATGATATGCTTCGCCATTGCCACCAACGTGCCTTATCTGCTTATGGATGAGCCGACTAACGGACTTGACATCCCTTCAAAGCGCATCTTCCGAAAGCTCATAAACAGTCACATGAGCGAAGACCGCACAATCCTCATCTCCACCCATCAGGTACACGATGTAGAGAAGATGGTCGACCACATCGTCATCGTTGGCGAAAAGGATCTTCTCGTAAACGACACAATCGAAGGACTTAGCCAGAAATACACTTTCGGCACAACTCCAAAGGGTGAGGTGCTCTATTCAGAGAAGAGCCTTGAGGGCAATCTCTGTGTGGCTCGCCGTACAGAGTCAGAAGAAGAGACTCCCGTAAGTCTAGAACTTCTCTTCGAGGCAGTAAACGAAAATCCTAACGCTTTTAAGAAATAGAGGCTATGAACACATTCAAGTTTTTCCTCTGGCTCATAAAAGATTTTCTCAAAATGGGTATTTTAGGGGGCACTTTTTGTATAGGTGGTCTATATACATTTTATGTGTTTGCTAATGACAACACCTACTTCCCTCTTATGACCATCTATAGCTTTATGTCAATTATTAGTATCGGAGCCCTTATGATTTTTGGCATGTCTGTACCAAAATCCGTTTACAATATGGCAGAAGGTTTATCTCCTGAAAAATACATGATATCGCTATTACCGATATCACCATTAAAGAAGTACATGAGTCTTGTGATAGCAACTTTGACTCTGTATTTATCTGCAATTCTGATGAGCCTGCCATTGGAAATAATCGGCAGCATGCTGACAGTCACCTATTCACCAGACACACCTATCGAAATAGGAGGCATGCTAAATCATTTTGCCCATGACGGAATATTTACACTTTTGTTAGCTGGGGCGAGCGCAAGTTTATTTTTTAGCGTGTTATTCAGAAGAATCAGTCACGCAAGTACTGCTATAGCTATATCAGGCCTACCTGCTGGTGGTTATCTGGGTTATACCCTTGGTCACAATATGGCTTATACACAGGGTAAAGGATCATACGACCTTCCAGAGTCATTACTAATGACAGAAAATGCAATCTGCATATTCGCGACAATAGCCTTTATAATATCAGGCTATTATATATTCAAGCGCTGGCAAGTTGCAAATAATGGTCTTCTGATGATCTGATGTAGAAACCTCATTCCTTCTATGTTTCTCCATCGTTTGTCCATCGATACTACATCGAAACGATGGACCATCGATGGAGTATCGATGGAGTATCTACGGAGGAAGAGCGGACAAAAATATAAAAATCAAAGTAGAATTATGAATACAATAAAGAATATTTTTATTACGTATGGAGGGTATATACTATTGATACTTCTTGGAGCAGATTTTATGTATACTTTGCTGATGTTACTGTCACTTTCAAGAAATGATCCTATACCTGATCCTGAAATAATATACCCAGCAAGTTGCTACATACAATATTTTATTCTATCGATACCTGCATGCATAGCTGTGCGTGAACTTAGTTCCATAGGCAACTATCAGCTGCCTGCCACAACGCTTCGAAAGTATCTCACAGCATTAGGTGCAGCCTTTACACTCATTATCATCAGTCTGCTTTTCTCATACGTAATAGATGGCATTGGTGCAGCACTAGAGTATGTTTTCTCACTAAAGACTGACATCCATATTGGTAGGTATATGAATTTCCTATGTGAAAGAACAGGAGGATTCTCATGCTTGTTCCTGACAATAGCAACAAATGCGTTTCTCGCCACTCTGATACGCAACAAGAGCGCAATGTATGGGGTTGTCATTACCATCAATCTGGTCTCCGGCATTTATGCGATAGCTCCACAAGACTACCCCCCATTCCTTTGCATTACGTTCTGGATACTCGGTTTCGCTCTCTTAATCGCAAGCTATCACATCTACAAGCGCTGGCAGATTGCCAATAGCGGAATATTCATGATTTAAATTAGAATAAAAAACTATGAATACATTTAGATTTATACTAAAAAACTATAAGCAAAAATGGTTGATCGCCATTATTGTTCCGCTTATCTTCTTTATCTATTGCACCTGCGAAGCAGGAACCGCAAGTTATATGATAAAGCACTCAAGCAAGGAGCAGATGATAGAGATGGTAAAACAAGAAAATGCCAATTTTCAAACAGAAAGTCTGGAAAAAATTGACATGAATACAATGAAGGAAGTTGACTTCTACTATCTTCTTACATCATGGTATCTGTTGATAATCGCTATTGTTCAAACAAAAATGGCTGGAGGCATACTTCACGATAGGAATTATTCTTTGCTACCTGAAAAAGAAGGCTCAAAGTTTATTTATGCCATCGTAACAAGTTATGCATACGCGATAGGTATGTTGCTGATTTCTGTTCCTATAGAAGGCCTATTCCAGTTGCTATCAAGTCTTGACATCTTGAAAAATGACATAGAAACAGGCTATTGGCTCAGAAGAATATACCTACATCCAAACAGGAGTTCTAGTTTTCTTGCATTTTCAAGTTTCTACATATTCCTTAGGGCACTTATAAGAAAGAAATTTGTGTATAGAATTCTTATCTGTCTGTGTGCGATAGTTCATTGGTTCATTCCAGTTGGCCTCGGATTTGGAATATCTTCAGAACCAGAGGTTACTTGCATATTTGCATTACTTTCACCAGTATTATTAATTGCAAGTTGGCAGCTGTACAAGCGCTGGCAACCAGCAAATAGCGGATTCTTTATGATATGATTACAGCTAACGAAAAAACAATCTTCGGCAAGGTTGCATATCAGCTTTGCGAAGAAATCCTAAAGGGTAACTACCAGGGCGAAGACCGCATTCCGAGCGTCAGGGAACTGGCTGTTACCTACGAGATTAACTATAATACAGTATTAAGAGCTATGGAAGTATTGCAACGCGAGGAAATAGTATATCAGAAGCGTGGCATAGGCTATTTCGTATGTGCCGATGCCAAGAAGAAACTGCTCAAAGGACAGAAGGAGGACTTCAAACGCCAACAACTGCCTGAATTGTTCCGACAGGCGAGAATGCTCGGTATAAGTATCGAGGAAATCGTGGAGGTGTGGAATAACAGCCTCTCCCCCCGCCCTCTCCCGTAGAGAGGGAGCCGGAAGGCAAAATATGATACAATCAGAAAACTAAACAAAAAGAAAAAATGATAAAGAAATTAATCACAATCGTAGCACTTGCTACAACAACATTCGTGTCTGCCAATGCGCAGCTTTTATATCGTATCACTTCTGACTCTCAGAAGAAACCATCGTATATCGTCGGCACTTTCCACTTAGAGGACGGTAGCTATCTGGATAAGATTCCGGGAGCTAATGCCGCTCTTGACGAAGTAGATCAGGTGTATGGTGAATTGGACGTAAAGACCATGACTAATCCTGATACTCTTGCAGCCACCCAGGCAATAACTATGCTTCCTGATGGCAAGACTATCAAAGATATTCTTACCGCAGAACAGTTTGAGAAGCTTGACAAATACGTGACATCTATACTCGGTACAGGTCTCAGTAACCCTATGGTCTTTCAGCAGATGGGTAAGATGAATCCCGCAACATTGGATAATACCCTCACTATCACGAACTTTCTGAAAAAGATGCAGGGTAAGTTTAATCCGAACAATATCCTCGACCTCAGTATTCAGCAAACCGCTATCCAGAAAGGCAAGAAGACTAACGGTCTTGAGACTATGGCTTTCCAGACAAAGCTCATGTTCGGACGACCTATGAATGAGATGATTGAGCAACTGATGTGCAGCATAGACAATAGCGAGTTCTATGACAAGCAGACCTTACTCATGATTGATGCCTATCATGAACAGAACATAGAGAAGCTCTTGGAAATCACCTATATGAAGATGGGCAATAGCTGCGATATGACTGAGGAGTATATGAATGGCTTGATTTTCAACCGCAACAGCGACTGGGCAAAGAAGATTCCTGCAATCATCAAGGACAGCCCTACCCTCTTCGTTGTAGGTGCAGGTCATCTCGGTGGCGAGAAAGGCGTTATCAATCTTCTTAGAAAAGCAGGATTCAAGGTGGAAGGAGTGAAGTGAAGTTTCGCAAGCTTCACTTCAAGTGAAGAGTGAAAAGTGAAGAGTGAAGAATTTAAGTTACTATTTACTGCGAAAGGATGACGGACATCCCTAAACTGCAATACAAACTTAAATTCTTCACTCTTAACTCTTCACTTTTTCTTCACCGGCTCACAAGAAACGCCGATACCGAGTTTCTTGAAGATCTTGCGGTCAACCTCTGATAGCATTACGGTTGAGTGAACCTGACAACCACGGAGGTTAGGGAGCTGCTCAAGAGCCTTCTTGCAGTTCTCGTCAGTATCGCTGAGAACGCTGAGGGCAACGAGCACCTCGTCAGTATGAAGTCGTGGGTTCTTGCCTCCGAGATATTCAATCTTGGTTTTCTGGATAGGCTCAATCATGCTCTGCGGAATGAGTTTCACATCATGGTCGATGCCTGCAAGATATTTTGTGGCATTAAGGATGAGGGCTGCGGAACAGCCGAGAAGCTCAGATGAATTAGAGCAGATGATTGTGCCGTCACTGAGTTCGATAGCCGAAGAAGCACAGCCACGCTCTTTCTGACGATTCTTTGCAGCTACGGTACAACGACGAGTATCGGTTGTTATCTTTGCCTGATTGAAGAGAAGGAGAATCTTATTGATCTCTGCCTGATTGCTTGCGCCTTCCACCTGCTTGTTGGTTGCCTCATAATAACGACGCACAATCTCTTCCTTCGAAGCCTGACAGCAAACCTCATCATCACAGATGCTGTAGCCCACCATATTAACGCCCATATCCGTAGGACTCTTGTATGGATTCTCGCCATAGATACCTTCGAAGAGAGCGTTGAGAACAGGATAGATTTCGATGTCACGGTTATAGTTGATAGCCACCTTACCGTAAGCATCGAAGTGGAATGGGTCAATCATATTCACATCGTTGAGGTCGGCTGTTGCAGCCTCGTAGGCGATGTTCACAGGGTGCTTGAGAGGGAGATTCCATACAGGGAATGTCTCAAACTTAGCATATCCAGCACGTACTCCACGCTTGTTCTCATTATATAACTGTGAGAGGCAGACAGCCATCTTACCAGAACCAGGACCCGGAGCTGTAACGATGACAAGTTCGCGAGATGTTTCTACGTAGTCGTTCTTTCCGAAGCCCTCGTCAGAAGCAATGAGAGCCACGTTGTGTGGATAGCCGTCGATGAGATAGTGGAAATACGACTTGATGCCCATATTGGCAAGTCGCTCGCTGTAAGCCTTGGCTGATGGCTGGCCGTTATAGTGAGTGATTACGACAGAGCCGACGAAGAAACCACGATCCATGAACTCGCCACGGAGACGGAGCACGTCCTCATCGTATGTGATACCAAGATCGGCACGCACCTTGTTGCGCTCAATATCCTCAGCGCTTATGACAATGACAATCTCTATGCTGTCAGCCAACTGCGAGAACATACGCAACTTGGAATCTGGCTGAAAACCTGGCAACACACGACTTGCGTGGTGATCGTCAAATAGCTTACCGCCAAGTTCGAGGTAGAGCTTGCCGTCAAACTGAGCTATGCGCTCACGAATATGCTGCGACTGAATGGTACAATACTTGTCGTTATCAAATCCTATTCTCATCTTATCTTTAATTGTTAATTATTCAACTTTCGCAAAGCTTTAGTTGTAGGTTTTTAGGTTTGAGGTTTTTGAGGTTATGAGGTCAGCATCGCCAATAAGCATTCCGACCTAAAAACCTTATAACCTCATAACCTCACAACCCATTAATAGGTTTGAGGGTTTTGAGGTTATGAGGTCAGCATCGCCAATAAGCATTCCGACCTAAAAACCGTATAACCTTATAACCTCACAACCCATTAAGTTGAGCTTGCGAAACTTCAGCTATTTTACAAAATATTTTGCAAAAATAATATTTTTTCGCGAAAAAACACTATCTTTGTAGCAAAATCTTTACTAATAACTATACGTTTATGATGAAATGTAAGCTTTTTGGCATATTTTTCTTACTTTTTGTACACATTTCGGGTGTTGCACAAGACATTCATCGTTTTCATTTCAACGAAAACAATCCTGATGTTCACGACCCGGTAATGGCTCGTGGTGAGGACGGCAGATACTATGTCTTTTCCACGGGTATGGGCATAGGCGTGATGTCGAGTGCCGATATGAAGACCTGGAAAAAGGAGAAACCAGTTTTCGACCATGCCCCACAATGGGCAGTAGATTCCGTGAAAGGATTCAGAGGTCATATCTGGGCACCTGATATTTCGCGCCACGGCGACAAATGGTATCTCTATTATTCATGCTCCACATTCGGCAAGAACGGAAGTGCCATCGGCGTTGCTACCAACTCTACGCTTGACCCACAATCTCCTCATTATAAATGGGAAGATCAGGGAGTTGTCGTCGTTTCCCACAAGCGTCAGGACAACTGGAACGCCATTGATCCAGCCCTCATGCCCAATAGCGAATCGCTTTTGCTCACCTACGGCTCATTCTGGGACGGCATACAAATTGTTGACCTTGCCAACGACCTGAAAACCAAGACAACAGTTCCCAAGACCATAGCAAGACGCATAGGGCGCAAACTCTCTCTATCTGAAATGAACGATTCCACAGCTTTCACCATAGAGGGAAACGACACCATAGAGGCTGGCGAGAATGCGATAGAAGCGCCGTTTGTGATACATCGCGATGGATGGTACTATCTGCTTGTGAGCTGGGACTATTGCTGCCGTGGCCGAAACTCCACATACAAAACCGTTTACGGCCGTTCACGCTCCGCACGCGGTCCTTATCTCGACAAGGAAGGCAGGGATATGGCACATGGAGGAGGCACGTATCTCGTAGGTCCATGCGAAGAATTCTTCGGCATAGGCCATTGTTCCGCCTATGAGTTTGACGGTCAATGGTTTTTCGTTTCTCATGCCTACGATGTCAAGGAGAACGGAAGGGCAAAACTATTCATCCGAAAGATGCAATTCGACAAGGATGGGTGGATAGAAATTGAAAAGTAAGAAACTGAAAATTTTGCATCCCTAAAAAAGAATCGACCGTTTGAGCAAGAACAGGCTCTGTAAGTCCGTTTTTCTTCCGCTTTACCTTCGTTCTTCCTCCGTACCAAAGTCGGTGCAAAGTCGGTGCAAAGTCGGTGATAATACCATTCGGAATAGGAGGATCATCGAGTTTGGTACGGAGGAACAACGGACTTACATAGGAAGTACTGGGAAAAGCATACGGCCAGAATTTTGCCGCAAAATACTAATTTCCTGATTTTTTTAGGATTATTTATGTCTCTGCAAGGCGGTATTCTCGATATTTTTTTGTAATTTTGTACTCAAATATAGGTATTATACCTATCATCTTAATTGCCAATTCTTAATTTTCCAAAATGAAAGTTCTGTTATCGTTTATTCTTGCTATAGTTGTGCTTAGTGCATCCGCAGCAAATGGAGCTGTTGTCTGGGAGAAACCATATTATGTTTCTACTAGTATTTCTCGATTTAACCTGCAATCTGTGGAGTTTTATGATAGTGCGACTATCGTCAAGGCTCAGATTAAGGATCCTGAGATGATAGTCAGCAGCGATTTGCATCTTTGTGGCGAGGATGGCAAGGACTACCTTCTTAAATACTGTAAGGAGTTTGCACTTGATGCTCCTATCCCTGAATACGAGAATGGGGATGTTACGATGACTCTTGTATTTGAGCCATTGCCACTTACCACCACTTTTTTTGATATGCTTGAAGGATTGGCTGTAAGTCAATGTCGTGTTATGGGAATTTCTGATGCCAATAGTCCTGTGCAGGTAAAACCATACGCGCTCAATGAGGAGAAAATCAATGAGTTGCGCAAGGATTTCTTTAGTAAAAAAACTGCGTGCATCAAGGGCAAGGTAAACGGATATGCACTATCAAATGGTGTCACTTCACTTGATTTCTTTCTTGACAATAACCTAACAGGTGAGTCTGAGCCTGTATCCCTAAAAATTAAGGATGATGGTACATTCGAGCAGAAGATAGATATACATTATCCTGTCTTGAATTATTTAAGGTCTGAAAACGGGAAATTCACAATACCATTTGTGATAAAGCCTGGCGAGACTCTCAATTTTGATATTCGTTGGCAAGGATCACCAGAGGTTAAGGTTAAGATTACTGATGCGTCAGGTAAGCCAACATCTAATACCCATCACCCATCGCCTAATATACCTCAATACTCTACTGATAGCAGATATAAGGCATTGCAGGATAATGTGAAATTAGGTTTCAAAAACTATATTAAGAAGGTTGAAGAGGCTTACAATGCCGCTATAGCTACTCATAACTATCTTGCTATGCGATATCACTATAACGATATGGAATATCTGATTGGAAAGCTTGAGATGCAGTATGCCTATGCAGAAAACAAGTCTTTATAACGAAGAATTACCTGATTCGCTTAGTGAATACCTTGACTTTGCCAATTATTCATTCTTGCGTAAGCTGCCATATAATGATCTGTTGTCGTTATGTGTTCCGAAATTCTATGCTTTCCGAGCACATTTCTGGAATGTAATCAGAACAAAAGCCAATGCTTATCGTTTATCTGAGGTAGATAGCGTAATGATAAACCAAGATATGGAAATGTTTGGCGAGAATACTATGTCATTACCTTTAAAGTTAGGGTATCTCTCGGCTTTCTATAAAGAGGGAAGAGGGGGAGTTCACAACTATGTTAATGTCAGCAGTATGTTGCTGAATGAATATTCGGTTGAGGAATTGGATGGTGAGATTGGGAAAAGGCTGGATTTAGTGAAAAATAGGGCAAGCATCGTAAAGGCAGAGATGCGCAATCCGATGTTCGAGGCTTTGCTTGACAAATATGTTGATTACGGAATTAATGATAGGACTCTTACCTATACCTTACCTGATTGCGAGGCTACCAATATCCTTCGCAAGATAACTGATAAATACAAAGGGAAATACGTTTATCTCGATTTCTGGGCAACATTCTGTGCTCCTTGTCGTACAGGTATAGAGCAGACCAAGGCATGGCGTGAGGAGTTGCGCAACAATCCAGACTTTGAATTTGTCTATATTACAAGTGACAAGAATTCACCTAAGACCACATACGAGGAATATGTGGCACAGAATCTAAACGGTGCAGAATGTTATCGCATTCCAGAAGAAGACTACAAGAAGCTAACTGTCCTCTTCAAGTTCTCTGGGATTCCTCATCATGAAGCCCTTGATCCTAACGGCAATGTGCTCAAGGTTAACAATACCTATTACGAGGGTAAGGATGTTTTCTTGCGCAAGATTGAGAGCATGAAGAGAATGTAATGGTGAATAACTTCTAATGACTTTTTAGGTGGGTTCTATAAATTATTCGCAAAGCTCATCAAGCTAAAGCAAGTTCCCACCATAAAATTCACAAATCAAACAAGAATTACGTTTTGCAACCTTTCGGTCTCTTTTCGGACTTAATGCAAGGCACTTATCGCATTCACTTCAACGAAATCCAGAACCAACTTAGCGGATTTCATCGATAGGGATTCTTCCGCTATTCCTTCGCCTCCAGCTCTGTTGATCCTATAGTTCCTGAAGCGGACTTACACCGAGCTTGGTACGGAGGAACAACGGACTTGCATAGGAAGTACATGGGAAAAGCATACGGATAGAACTTTCCTGTAGAAAAACTCATTTCCTATATTTTTTAGGAATATTTATGTATCCGCAAGGCGGTATTCTCATTTTTTTTTGCTAAATTTGCAAGCAAAAATAAATAATAAGCAAAACAAGAAAATAATGGCAACAGTTGACGACAAGAAAATCATTTTCTCCATGGTGGGTGTGTCGAAGGTCATCCCACAGAATCAGAAGCAGATATTGAAGAACATCTACCTGAGTTTCTTCTATGGCGCAAAGATCGGTATCATCGGTCTTAACGGTGCCGGTAAGTCCACCCTCATGAAGATTATTGCCGGAATCGACGATAAGTTCCAAGGGTATCTTGAGCAGGATCCTAAGCTCGACCCTAACAAGACCGTCAAGGAGAATGTGATGGAGGGCGTTCAGCATATCTATGATGCAATAAACGAATATAACGAGATAAACGAGAAGTTCGGATTGCCTGAATACTACGAGGATCAGGACAAGATGGACAAGCTCTTCCAGCGTCAGGGTGAGGTGCAGGATATCATCGATGCTACCGATGCATGGAATATAGACTCGAAGCTTGAACGCGCTATGGATGCCCTGCATTGTCCTCCGGGCGACTGGAAGGTAGAAAACCTTTCGGGGGGTGAGCGTCGTCGCGTGGCTCTCTGCCGTCTGCTTCTCCAGAAGCCTGACGTGCTTCTTCTCGACGAGCCGACCAACCATCTTGACGCAGAATCCATCGACTGGTTGGAACAGCATCTGCAGCAGTATGAGGGTACGGTTATTGCCGTTACCCACGACCGTTACTTCCTCGACGATGTATCAGAATGGATTCTTGAACTCGACCGTGGCGAGGGTATTCCTTGGAAGGGCAACTACTCTTCATGGCTTGAGCAGAAGACAAAGCGCATGGAGATGGAAGAGAAGGTGGCAAGCAAGCGTCGCAAGACTCTTGAGCGTGAGCTTGAGTGGGTTCGTATGGCTCCAAAGGCTCGTCAGGCAAAGGGTAAGGCTCGTCTTAACTCTTACGATGCAATGCTCAATCAGGAGCAGAAAGAGCGTGAGCAGAAACTCGAAATCTTCATTCCTAACGGTCCTCGTCTCGGAAACAAGGTTCTGGAGGCTAAGGATGTTTGCAAGAAATTCGGCGATAAGGTGCTATTCGAGAACCTTAACTTCATGCTCCCACCTAACGGTATCGTGGGCATCATCGGTCCTAACGGCGCAGGTAAGACAACCCTCTTCCGCATCATCATGGGACTCGAAACTGCCGATTCAGGCACATTCGAGCGTGGAGAGACCGTTAAGATGGCTTACGTTGACCAGCAGCACAAGGACATCGTTGCCGACAAGAGCGTTTATGATGTGGTTAGCGGTGGCAACGAGACAATCCGCATGGGTGGCAAGGACATCAACGTGCGTGCTTATCTCTCACGTTTCAATTTCTCTGGTGCTGATCAAGAAAAGAAATGCGGCGTGCTCTCTGGTGGTGAGCGTAACCGTCTGCATCTCGCTATGGCTTTGAAGGAAGAGGGTAATGTTCTTCTTCTTGACGAGCCTACCAACGATATCGACGTAAATACCCTTCGTGCTCTTGAGGAAGGTCTTGAGGAGTTTGCCGGATGTGCGGTGGTTATCTCTCACGACCGTTGGTTCCTTGACCGTATCTGTACCCATATCCTTGCCTTCGAGGGCGACGGAAAGGTGTTCTTCTTCGAGGGAACATACACGGAATACGAAATCAACAAGGCTGCGCGTCTCGGAACAGACGAAATCAAGCGTCCGAGATACCGCAAGCTGATGGAAGACTAATGGCATGTACAATTTACCATGTACAATGTACAATTTGATTGGCATGCGGAATGGTAAAATAGCAAAATGATAATTGTACATTGTAAATGGTAAATGGTACATCAGAAATACGTCAGAAGGTTCTCTCCTCACAGGATATTACGGAATTCCAGCGCAAGGTTTATCTGGAGCTTCTGAATATTCCGCGAGGAGAGACCATTTCTTACGGAGAACTTGGCAGACGCATCGGATGCCGTAGCGCACAGGCAATAGGACAGGCATTGAAGCGCAACCCATTCGCTCCAGATGTACCTTGCCATCGTGTCATTGCCGCCGACGGTTCGCTATGCGGATTCAGCGGACAACGCAAGGGCGAGATGATAGAGAAGAAACGAAGACTTTTGGAATCAGAAAAGGTTTAGCTTATGAAAATTGTTATTCTCGACGGCTTTACAGCCAACCCAGGCGACCTATCATGGAAGCCTTTGGAAGAAATCGGCGAAGTAACGGTCTATGACCGCACACCACCCTCGGAAACGGTCTCGCGTGCCGCTGATGCCGAGGTTATCGTGACCAACAAAGTCATTATATCCAAGGATGTTATGCAGCAGTTGCCAAAGCTGAAATATGTCGGCGTGGCAGCCACGGGATACAATGTAGTGGATCTGAAGTATGCAAGCGAAAGGAATATCGTTGTGACAAACATTCCTGCTTACAGCACCGCATCCGTAGCACAAATGGCAGTAGCCCACCTTCTCAACGCAACCAATCGTGTTGCTCTTCATGCGGATAGCGTAAGCAAGGGCGAATGGCAGTCGAGCAAGGATTTCTGCTATTGGCTTACTCCACAGCGCGAACTTGCAGGCGAGACATTCGGAATCATCGGGCTCGGAAATACAGGTCTTGCCACGGCGAAAATCGTCCTCGCCCTCGGAATGAAAGTCCTCGCCCTCACCTCTAAGACGCAGGAAATCCTTCCTGAAGGCATCACCAAGGCAAAGGACATCGACGACCTTATGCGTAATAGCGATGTCATCTCTCTGCATTGCCCACTAACTCCCGACACAGAGCATATTATTAATAAGGTGAACATCGCCAAGATGAAGCGCAACGCAATCATCATCAACACTGGTCGCGGACCGCTTGTTGACGAACAGGCAGTTGCCGAAGCCTTGCGCGAAGAAAGGATTGAGGCATTTTGTGCCGATGTCCTGACACAGGAACCGCCACGCAACGGTTCTCCGCTCACCACGGCTCCACGTTGCTTCATCACTCCACACATTGCATGGGCAAGTGGTGCGGCACGACAGAGACTCGTCACTGTGCTTATTGACAACATCAGGGCATTTGCGGAAGGCAAGCCCCAAAATGTAGTAAACTGATTTATATCAAGTAAAACCGCAGGTTTTAGTAAAAAATCATTCCTTTTTTCAGGAAAACTATTCTATTTTTCAATAAAAGTGAATATTTTTTTGCTTTTTATTGTAAATAATTTTGTGATATCAAAAAAAAATTGTATTTTTGCAAAGGAAATTAGAAAATGATTATGAATAGCGAACTTCCAGTTCTTTTGTTGACTGGATATTTAGGTAGTGGTAAAACAACTCTTCTTAATAGAATACTCTCTAATGAGCGTGGTATCAAATTTGCGGTAATCGTAAACGATATCGGTGAAGTGAATATTGATGCCGATCTAATTCAGAAGGGGGGCGTAGTAGGACAACAGGATGACTCTCTCGTGGCACTCCAGAATGGTTGCATTTGTTGCACTCTGAAGATGGACCTCGTACAGCAGATTTCAGACATTACTGCTATGCAAAAATTCGACTACCTCGTAATCGAGGCAAGTGGTATCTGTGAGCCTCAGCCAATCGCACAGACTATCTGCTCCATCCCTCAGATGGAGGAGAAATACTGGAAGAACGGCTTAGCACGCCTCGATTGCATCGTAAGTGTAGTTGACGCACTTAGGATGCGCGATGAGTTTGGCGGCGGTCTCGACCTTCTCCGTCAGAACATCGACGAAGATGATATTGAAAACCTTGTAATCCAGCAGATTGAGTTCTGTAACATCGTGCTGCTCAACAAGGCAGCAGAGGTAACACGCGAAGAACTCGGACGACTGCGAGAGATTATCAAGGCACTACAACCTAAAGCTGAGATAATTGAATGTAACTACGGAGACGTGGAACTGACCAAGATTCTCAACACCAATATGTTTGACTTCAACAAGACCGTAACTGCCGCAACGTGGGTAACTGAGGTAGAGAAACATCTTGATGAAATGAAGGAGGAAGAAATAGAGGAAATAGAAGAAGAAGACGATGATCACGATCACGACGATCACGATCACAAACATTGTGAACATCATCACCATCATCACGAGCATGAGCACGACGAGCACTGCGAACACCATCACGGTGGAGAGTGCACCTGCGGTCATCACCATCATCACAATGAAGAAACCGGTGAGGCTGAGGAATATGGCATCGGAACATACGTCTATGTAGCACGACGCCCGATGGACATAACGCGCTTCGACGAATTCGTGGCTCGACGTTGGCCTAAGTGCATCATCCGAGCAAAGGGTATGTGCTATTTCGCTGACGAACAGAACATCTGCTACGTTTTTGAGCAGGCCGGGAAGCAGGTCAACCTGCGAAACGCCGGTCAATGGTATGCCACAATGCCGGCTGACGAGTTTCAGCAATTCGTAGAACAGAACCCTGACGTACTTCGCGACTGGGACGACGTTTACGGAGACAGAATGCAGAAGCTCGTATTCATCGGACAACATCTTGACAAGAAACTTATAAAGACTGAGTTGGATGCATGTCTGGTGTAACGCCGCCCTCTATGGGTTGTAGTCAGGATATGCAACAACATTATTAACAGTTAAATAAGTAACGTCACAATGCTCAAGCTAAAGGAAATCAAACTCGTTCTATCGCGCAAAGAATTAGCGCAGATACCTGAGGGCAAGAAGCTTATCAACACTATTAATGCCTTCAGCTACAACAACGCACAGAAGGACAGCTTCTTTGCAGAAGCCCTCCGTGAGGGTGACTACCTCATTCCTGACGGAGCCGGCATAGTAAAGGCTTGCCAAATGAAGAATGCGAAGTATCAGCCTGTTGAGCGCATCGCCGGCTGGGATCTCTTCACATTCGAAATGAAGCGCCTCAACGAGAAAAGTGCCAAGAACGTACAGAACGGACAGCCACGACTCAAGGTCATGTTCATGGGCTCTTCCGAGAAGGTACTCACGCTAATCCGTCTGCGTGCAGCGATAGAATACAGCAACCTTGAGGTTGTGACATACTCTCCACCTTACAAGCCAGAGTTCTCCGAAGAGGATAACGAAGCTATCATCAACGCTATCAACGAGGCTAACCCTGACCTCCTCTGGATTGGCATGACGGCTCCAAAGCAGGAGAAATGGACTTATAAGCATTGGAAGCGACTCAATATCCATTGCCATGTCGGTACAATCGGTGCAGTGTTTGATTTCTTTGCAGGAACAGCACGCCGCGCACCTCTCTGGTGGCAAGAGCACTCCCTCGAATGGCTCTACCGCTTCATCGTAGAACCACGCAGAATGTGGCGCAGATACCTCATAGGAAACATCGAGTTCCCACTGCTTCTCGCACAGGAGTAAACAACACACCAAACCATATATTCCGCAGAGACATGAAGTAGCAATACCTCGTGTCTCTGCTTGTTTAATTCAACTTTCGCAAAGCTCAAGTTGCAGGTTTTAAGGTTTGAAGGTTTTCAGGTTCTAAGGTCGGAATACCTATTAGCAATGCTGACCTCTAACCTTATAACCTTATAACCCTAAAGTTTACTTATGAACATTACAGAACTTATTAATATCATCCGCGAAGCATCCAAGCTGATGCTCAACGACTTCGAAATCTCACAGAAAGACGGATTCTCTAACATCGTCACCTCTTCCGACATCGCCGTACAGGAATTTCTCTGCGAACACCTTGCCCAGCTTCTCCCTGGCTCCGGATTCATCTGCGAGGAAGAGGACATCAACGATGCTACACACGAATACACATGGATCATCGACCCAATCGACGGCACGGCAAACTATTCCCGCGGCATAGGTCAATGCGCTATCTGCGTAGGACTCAGGCACAACGACCACATGGAGATGAGCGCTGTCTATCTGCCTCGCACCAACGAACTCTTCCATGCTGAGCGTGGCAAGGGAGCATTCCTCAACGGCAAGCCGATACACGTTTCCGACCGTCCCTTCCAGAACAGCATCATGTGTACCGCACTCGCCGTCTATCACAAGGAATACGCAAAGGTATGCTCCGACATCATCTGCGACACCTTCATGCAATGCAACGATATCCGTCGTTTCGGAGCAGCAGCCCCAGAGCTTTGCTATCTCGCCATGGGGCGCTGCGAACTCTATTTCGAATACCTTCTATCTCCATGGGACTATGCCGCTGCATCCCTTATCCTGACAGAAGCAGGAGGCTGTCTCAGCGACCTTCAAGGCAACGCCCTCACATGCATCACACCTTCAGGTGTACTCGCAGCAAATACGAAGGAGAACCTCGACCGCCTCACCAGCATCGTAAGCAAGCATATAGGGTAAAGAATCTGACCACATCACATTTCTGTAGCGTCATTTCGTTCTGTGGTACACTCCCCTATTTCGGTAACAGTTACTATGTTACCAATCCCGCCTTTACGATACACACCACGTCCAATTCGTGCAATCTTTCCATTCCTACAGTAACGCGAGAGCAGCATCTTCACCTCCGGACTCTGTCCATCCTTCACACGCTGTTCCTTAAACTGCCGAATAGTAAAGACCGTAGGCATTTTATCCAGCAACGGCTCCGCTGTCTTGCGTGCATCCAAACGAGCCGCAAGCATCTCATTGGCCGAAGTAATGTCCTTCTGCACACGGTGTCCGAAGATACGGCACATGGCATAATGAGCCGTCTCACCCACCCATCTGCAAAAATCCACTATTTCTTTCGTCTCATGTCCGTACAAGGCAACCAGCGGAATGGCAGCACGCAACATAAACTCACCGCAGCGATGGCTCAGATCTGCCTCTGCATCTGTCAACTGACCATCATTGTAGCGTTCCTCCAACTTGTCAAACCACTGTCCGATGGCGCGGTTCATCATTGGAGTCTCCAATAGTTGCGTCTCGTCGCCCAATGCAAGGTCCTTCTGATAGAGTTCGATAAGCAAGGAATCACGTTCCTGCTTCTGTTCGTCAGAAAGGAAATCCTGACACGGTGGACGGAATGTGCGCTTCGTCATAGGCACGAGCACAGGGATGCAACGCTGCATCAGACCACCCTCGCAATTCGTGTCAGAGAACATACGCTCCAGCATCGCCTTCACCGTACCAGCCATCAAAAGCGAGATACTCATCTGCGTGTAGGTATTACAAGTCGAATCGCTCATATAGAACTGACGGTGCATATCCATATCCCAGCCCTTGCGCAACAGTACGCTGATATCAGAATAAGCTGCACGTGAAGCGCTTGAGAGTCCATCCACCTCTGAGAACATTCCCAGCAGCATGCCGTTCTTACCAAGATTCGTCTGTAACTCCAGAATACTGGATTTCGAGGTAGTCTCAAATAATCTCAGCTTCGGATGATACTTCGGCGGACGCTCCTTGGCATTAGCCATTTTGTCACGAAGCTCGGCATTTTCCTTCACCTTCTGCCACTCACGATTGTCATTGTCCTGTAGCGTGTATTGTACCATTTCCTGATAGAGCGACGTACAAGTACCCTTTCCCTGTCCGCTGCCGCCAATCACGCTCACATACTGCTGCGGCCCAATAACCTTACCATTAATATATTTGGCACGGAAATGACTGGCATGAGCTGACAGTACAGGCAAAGCCGACAACAAGAGCATGTTGCGAAAACGAGGATCATAATTGCTCACCAGCAGTTCCATCAGCCCCGGAATCTTCTTGGGCACCACTGGTGGCGTCCATGCTTCCGTCAATTCCTTCATTGCAGCCTCATCTTCCTCCTCTTCTTTATGGGAGACAGACGTAGGCATCTGTGCCTTTGCATTGATTTCTCTCAGCGTAGTGCTCATGAATCCCTTGTCTGCCACATAATTATCGTAGAAGTAGGCAATCAGTTTCTTGCAGTCCTCCGTCTGGCTATAGTTAGGCAATTTCTCTCTCACCACAGCCAGCAACTGATCTTTCGACATCAGTTTGGGCAATCCCACACTCAGCACCGCCATCAGGTTCGAGTGCCAGTTATGTTCTCCCCACACATCCATCTCACCCACCTTCAATCCTGCTTCCTTAACGCACAAATCGAAGGCGATCAAGTTTGCTTTAAGAGGAGCGACCCCTTTCTGCCCTTCGGGCATCTTTCCCCGTAAGGGGCAAGAGGAGGAGTTACCATTGTTCGCTTGCGAGGGGTTGCTTGCTTGATTGTTTGAGGGATTATTACTATCCCCTTGCCCCTTTACGGGGAAAGGGTGCCCGAAGGGCGGGAAAGGGGTCTCCCTTCTCTCGAATATCTCCTCATCTATAAAGAGTATATTCTCCGTCGTAGGCGTGAAGAACACTCTGGTGATATCCTTCGCTCCCTTGTCATACTCCACGCCCAGCAACTCCGATGCCCATCTGAGGTTCTCCTCTTGCGACAGTTCCGGATGCCTGCGGAATACAATATGGAAGCCCTTTGTGGCACTTCTCTCCAGCATCAGCAATCCGAGCTCATCCTTCTTCTCAAGAATCCGATTTGGCACATCAGCCATCTTCTTCTCATAGTCAGCATCATCTGGATTAAAATCGATATCCATGCCAACCGTGCTACTCTGAGTCTTGCATCCCTTCAGAGGGAAATCGCTACCCGCTCTTTCCTCTTCCGGAGAGTCAGAACAAACCAAACTGTAGTTCATCTGCACCATGTGCCATTTGTCGGCACGGCGATTCTCCTCACTGTCACGAAGCGACATATACTCTTCCTTGGTGAGGACCGGACGCATCATCTTGCGCCCACCTTTTATATAAACAAGGTTTACTGCCATCGTTAAAAAAGTTTTTTTGTGAGTGTCAGCGAGCGTCAGAGAAAAGAAGCGCTTTTTCATCTCCAGGAGAACTCTCCCCGTCAGTTTGCCTTCACTCGGTTTAACATTAATTTTTTTTTATCGATGCAAAGGTACAAACAATTTTTCGGGGTTTTAAGGTTGTGGAAGCGCCCTGTTCCGTATTGTTCTGACTTGTTCTAACTTGTTCCGCATTGTTCTGCAATAGGCAAAAAAAAACACCAGAACCTTTCGATTCTGATGCTTGTTATTACTTGTTGTAGTACTTCCTGAAAGTAATTTCGCTGAAGCCTTCGCCATTAGGCATCCCCAGCCTTACGAGTTCCGCGTATGCAGCCGAGGGATTTGGCGGCAGCATCACTTTCTTCTCGCTCTTCAGTTGCACGAGGTATTGACAAATCATCTGTATGTTCCGAAGCCTTACTACTCGCTTCACGGCATCGTGAATATGCCAAGCCTCATCTTCGCTAAGTTCCGGATAAACAAAATGGAAAATCTCTTCATTCCGTTCCTTATTATAATAGGCTGTCTGCGCAGTGTCTTTCTCATGCACTTTCAGCATCCCCTTAAGGAAGTCCAGCTTTATCCTTCTCGTATATAATCGGTATATTCCATTCCAACTATAATTCAGGGAATACAGAGCCGTGGCAAAGGTTTCGTCCGTCTCGGTATTCTTCTCATAGCTCTTCATCATTTCCCTGGAGAGCAATTCGGAAAGACACAATACCTCCTTACGCATCACCTCGTCTGTAAGGTTTCCTCCATTCGCAAATCCCAAGTTCCTGAGATAATCATCAAGCATCGACCTTCCATTCTCGCCTTTGCCTGTTGCATTCTCCTTAATCCTTTCATACTGCTCTAAATAAGTCTGCGTCTTTATGTCATTATACATCCTGCCTATATCCTTGTGCTGCTCATAGATGCTGGAATAGACTTCCTTGATTTCGGGATAGGTTTCCGCAAGAGACCTAAGATGCAGGAGAATGTCAGCCCTGTTGAAAGACGTTTCACCATCAAGCGACTTACAGCAATACACGGCATATTCACGTCCCGTAGCCAACAGCGAATCCGCATTGCCAGCCCTACCCTCTTTCAGCATGCTTATCTTCGTCTTCATCATCGAGGTAAGCTGCTGGATTCTCTGGTCGAAAGAGGTCATGGGAAAGACTGTCTCGCCTTCCATCAACTCAATCTCACGAATATACGGCTTACTGAATCCCTTGGTATTCTCAGCCTTCACGTACATACAATTATCTGTTGCCGAGTGACCGCTTATCTCCACAGGCAGCATCTCGCCTTCGGGTATTTCAAGTTCTATGTAGCGTCTTTCCGTTTTGGCTATATTACCTATCTTCTGTCCGTTATCATCCCATACCGACACGCTCCCCGGGAATTGTGAACCCGTAGGCTCCTTTCTCAGATACACGGTACTTCCAATAGGTAGTCTCGCAAACAACTCAGGATAATCATCCTCGCCATTTGCCAGATATTTCCTTATGCCAACAATCGTTATTTCTACTGTCATAATATCGTCTTTTATCTGCGATGTATATGAATTTGAATTTAATAGAATAATTGTTGCAAAGTTACACTTTTTTTCTTGTAATACCAAAGACAATAATCAATTTTTGCAGAAAGATTTTTCCAACCATCTTTCGCTTCATGTAATGATAAATACAGAGATAGAGCATATACATCGTTACCCCCCAACAGCAAAGGTAACATAGTAACTGTTACCAAACACACACACCGGGAAGGTTGCTTTATAATGCTTATTATATATATAAATAAAATTTATTTATATAATAAGACCTTTAGGATGTATGGGGGATAGTCCCCTTATTTGGTAACAGATACTATGTTACCTTTTCTTTTCATGTGATACCGATATGTCCCACCTACGCATAAACAATATAAGGAACTCCACAAGCGCAATGGTAACATAGTATCTGTTACCAAACACACACACCGATACAGGTTCCGTTCACCTCCGCATTCAGGTCCGTTTCAGGTCCGTTGCAAGTCCGTTGTAAATCCGTTCCATATATCGGGCCATCTGTATCCCTCAAGGGGAGTATTAGGAGTATTAAAACAAAAGGCCCGCGATTTGCGAGCCTCATGTGTTTATTTCTTAATATCCGTCAGGATTGTTCTTCTGCCAGTTCCATGAATCACGGCACATATCCTCAATGCCGTACTTAGCCTCCCAACCAAGCTCTGCCTTTGCCTTTGCAGGGTCGCAGTAGCAGGTAGCGATATCGCCTGCACGACGTGGCTTGATAACGTAAGGCACGTCAACACCGTTTACCTTGATGAATGCCTTCACCACATCGAGAACGGAATATCCGTGACCTGTGCCGAGATTGTAGATAGCCAAACCGCACTTACGGTTGATTGCCTTCAAGGCTGCCACATGACCGGAAGCAAGGTCGCAAACGTGGATATAGTCGCGCACACCTGTTCCGTCTGGAGTATCATAATCATTACCGAACACGCCCAGTTCCTTGCGCTTGCCAACGGCTGTCTGTGTGATATAAGGCATGAGGTTGTTTGGTATGCCGTTTGGGTTCTCACCGATAGTGCCTGACTGATGTGCACCTATTGGGTTGAAATAGCGAAGCAGCACCACGTTCCACTCAGGATCAGCCTTCTGCACGTCAATCATAACCTGCTCAAGCATAGACTTTGTCTGACCGTAAGGGTTGGTGCACTGTCCCTTTGGGCATTCCTCCGTGATAGGAATGATAGCTGGGTCGCCATACACGGTAGCGGAAGAAGAGAAGATGATGTTCTTCACGCCATTCTTGCGCATCACATCCATGAGGACGAAAGTGCCAGTCATGTTGTTGTGGTAGTACTCCAAAGGCTTCTCAACCGACTCACCCACAGCCTTCAGACCTGCAAAGTGGATAACGGCATCAATCTTGTTCTCCTTGAAAATCTTGTCGAGAGCCTCAGCATCGCGCACGTCAGCCTCATAGAAAGGAATCTCCTTGCCGATAATCTTGCCAACACGACGGAGTGACTCAGGGTTTGAGTTTACGAGGTTATCCACCACAACGACTGAGTGACCAGCCTTATCAAGTTCGATGGCGGTATGTGAGCCGATGTATCCAGCACCACCGCAAAGAAGTATATTCATAATTATGTTTGTTTTTGAATTAAGTTGCAAAGATAGTAAATTTCCACAATAATCACGATAAATAGCGCATAAAAATTGATTTTTAGTCAAAAAAATAGTAATTTTGCAATCAAAACAAAGCAAATGCTACATTCAGAAAAGATTTCTCATCTACCAGCATATTCCATTGCCGAGGAGGTAAATGCCGCTCTTGGCAATCACTCGTCTGTTGTCATTACCGCACCTCCGGGAGCAGGTAAGTCAACCGTCCTACCTCTTACCATACTGCAAGCGTTCAAGGGAAAGGGCATCATCCTCGAACCGCGCCGCCTTGCTGCCAGACAGATTGCCGAGCGCATGGCATCATTGCTTGGCGAGCCAGTAGGCGAGACAGTCGGCTACAGAGTTCGGTTTGAGACCATGGTATCGCCCAGCACACGATTAGAGGTGCTGACCGAGGGCATCCTCACCCGAATGCTTGTGAGCGACCCGACACTTGACGGCGTGGATTTCGTGATTTTCGATGAGTTTCATGAGCGCAGTCTTGCCTCTGACACCGCCCTCGCCCTCGTGCGTGAGGCGCAGAATCTGATACGCCCCGACCTGAAGATAATAATCATGTCGGCAACGATTGACACAAGCAGCATTTGCACCGTCCTTGGTGCAAAACTGATAGAGAGCAAGGGGCGAATGTTCCCCGTAACACCTATCTACATAGCACCCGAACATGATATTCCCACCACCGATGAGGTTGCCCGACTCATCATCCGCGCACAGCGTGAGCAAGAGGGCGACATACTCGTATTCCTCCCTGGCGAGGCAGAGATAAGGCGCGTGGCAGAGGTACTTCCAAACGACTCCAGCATCTTCCCTCTCTACTCCCGACTCTCTCCTTCGGAACAGCGTGCAGCCATTGCACCATCGCCCGACGGAAGCCGAAAGACGGTGCTCGCGACATCTATTGCCGAGACATCGCTCACCATTGAGGGCATAAGGGTCGTCATTGACTCTGGGCTTTGCCGCACGATGATTTTTGATAAGCGAAACGGAATGTCGCACCTCGAAACCGTGCGTATTTCGCGCGATATGGCTACGCAGAGAATGGGACGTGCAGGACGATTGTCGGAGGGCGTTTGCTACCGTATGTGGGCGCAGTCGGCAGAGCACGGAATGCAGGAATGTCGCCGTCCGGAGATTCTTGATGCAGACCTTTCATCGCTCGTTCTCGACATCACAGCTTGGGGTGCGAATGACATTGAGGCTCTCCCTTGGCTCACTCTCCCACCCCGAGGCAACGTGTATCAGGCACAGGCTTTGCTCGAATCGTTAGGAGCTATCAGAAACGGCAGCATAACGGAACTCGGCAAGCGTATGTCGCACATTCCTTGCCATCCTCGCATCTCGCGTATTCTCATCACCGATGATAGTCAGAAGGCGCTTGCCTGTGACATTGCCGCGTTGCTCGAAGAGAAAGACCCGCTCTCACATCTTACGGACGATAGTGATATTTTCACTCGCATCACCGAACTGCGCCGGGCAAGGTCAAACCGCACGCTCGGACAATGGTCACGCATCGCTCGTATTGCCTCCGAATACTGCCGTCTGGCTCGTTGCAAGGAGGATAATGCCGTACCTTCTCAGGACGAAATCGGCACTCTTCTCGCCCTTGCCTATCCTGAGCGTGTAGGTATGGCTCTGAGCACTCCGGGACACTTCCGTCTGTCGAGTGGCGACAATGCCTTTGTGGATATTAATGATACTCTCTCCGCAAGCAAGTGGATAGCCGTAGCATCGCTCAATGCTGCCTCTGGTCGCATCTTCCTCGCCTCGCCAATAAGCAAGGAGGCACTTCTTGTACTCTCCTACGAGCATACAACCGTACAATGGGACAGCCGTACGGAGCGAATCATTGCACAACAACAGAAACGTATTGGTAATCTGGTAATTGACTCGCGCGACATTCAGTCGCCTGACCGTGCACAGATAATAGAGGCAGTATGCAAAGCGGTGACGAAAAGTGGTGTTTCGCTCCTCGATTTCTCCGATTCCGTTGCATTGCTCCAACGCAGAATAGAGGCGGTAAGAGGTTGGCATCCTGAATTGGAAATGCCAGATGTGAGTACCGAGAATCTTCTTGCTACGGCTGACGAATGGCTTCCGTTCTATCTCGAACAAGTATCAGGAACGATAGACAAAAAAACGCTCAGGTCACTCGACCTAAGCGCAATTATATTTGGCATGCTCACTTACGAGCAGCAACTTTCACTTGACCGTCTCGCACCGACTCACATCACTGTTCCGACGGGTTCTCGCATCCGCATCGACTATCGTCAGGGTGCCGAGGCTCCCGTGGTGAGCGTAAGGCTTCAGGAGTGTTTCGGCTTGACCGATACGCCAACAGTAAACGATGGCAAGCAGTCCTTGCTCATGGAACTTCTCTCACCGGGTTTCAAGCCTGTGCAACTGACGAAAGACCTACGCAGCTTCTGGCAAGAAACATATTTCGAGGTGCGAAAGGAATTGCGTCGCCGCTATCCCAAGCACTCTTGGCCTGATGATCCGCTAACGGCACCAGCCACACGAACAACGCAGCGCACGGCAAGTTCCTCATCAAGCAAATTGACATGACCTTTGGCAAGGAAATTTTTAAGTCCCTCTGCCTCGGTAAAGATGCTCGGACAGATGGTTATGATCGGCTTACGACACTCGCTTATCTTACGGTGAATAGCATCGAAGAAATCCCCGAGAGGCTCAAGTCCGGCAGAACCGTATGACAATATTATCGCATCAATCTCATCGAAACGCTTGTCGCAATAATCTATGGCAGCCTCAAGATGTGCTACTGTTCCCGTGGCGAGCACATCAATCGGATTTGATACGGACGCACCCTTATGGAGCTTGGCAAGGAGTTCATCGGCTGCCTCGCCTTTCAGTTCTGGCACAAGCATTCCACCCTTGCTAAGCGCATCGGCGGTAATAACACCGAGACCACCTGCCTGAGTGATGATGGCAAAGCGATTTCCTTCGATTCTTGGCAGAGAGAAGAGGCAACCCATAGCCACGAGTTCCTGACGGGAGTAGCATCTTACAATTCCAGCCTCACGGAAAAGCTCATCGGCACGCTTGTCATCAAAGGCAGCAGAGCCAGTATGGTGACTTGTAGCTCGTGCTCCGCTCTGAGTGCTGCCCGACTTTATGGCTGCAATTCGGCATCCCTTCGCAATAAGCGACTTTGCATGACGAAGCAGTCTTTCAGGATCTCTGATGCTCTCAATATACAGAATCTTTCCACGCACATCCTTCGCAGGGTCGAAGTTCTCATCCATGTACTGAAGCACATCCTCAACACCAGTATAACGAGCGTTTCCGATACTCCATACGGAATTAAATCTGAGACCTGTAGCCTTGGACATCTCTATGGTATAGAGAGCCATACCACCAGAATTGGAAATCAAATCCACTCCCTCGGGACAGAGTACAGGATTAGGTGAGGTGAACGCTCCGCAATAGTTGGCAGTAATCATGCCAATGCAGTTAGGACCAATAAATGAGCATCCGTATTTATCGCAAGTGGCAAGCATCTGCGCCTCGAGTTCTGCGCCCTCCTCGGAGAGTTCGCTAAAACCAGAAGAAACCACGATGAACGCCTTGACTCCCTTCTCGGATGCGAGGTACTCTACATAAGAAGGGCAATATCTTGATACAACGACTAAAATTGCAAGATCAGCATTTGGGATATCCTTCACATCACGATACGACTTTACGCCCTGAACGACATCCTCATGTGGGTTTACCACATACAGATTCCCCTGATATTTTCCATGTATCAGATTATGCACCAAAGCCCCTCCGGGCTTAAGCGTATTATTGGATCCACCTATCACAACGATGCTGGCAGGATTAATAAGTTCTCTGTTAATCATTGTAAGTATTTATTGTCTGTACTATTTATTTTTGAATTTGAGTACAAATATACAAATTTCTTTTCACCTAACAAAACTTTTACCCGTTTTTTAAGTTTTCAGAGGACGAGTTTTCAAAAATATCAATAAAGCCATGTTGCAAGGGGAGTAGGAATACACGAAAAAAGGCATAAATAACATGAGGGGAGCGACAAGTTAGGATAAAAGAAATCGGGACATCCATGACTTGTGTCATTGATGCCCCGCGAAAGTTTCACCCAATCATCTTACAATTCGAAGAGGATTATCTTCATCATTTGTCAAGCGGAAGGTAACAGGAAGAGAGTACTTCGCGTCAACTCGCTCGCCATTGTGCTTAGCTGGAATCCACTTTGGCATAGCAGAAATAACCCTAACCGCCTCCTTGTCAAGAAGTGGATCCACGGACTTAGTAACCGCAACATCCTTCACAATTCCGTCTCTGGTAATAGTGAATCGGCAGACTACACGTCCTTCTACCTTATTATCAATGCATGGACCTGGATACTTCACAGCTCCAGCAATATAAGCAATGATTGCAGGCCTGCCTCCAGGGAAGGAAGGCATTTCCTCTACAACTTCATACACACGACTTGACTTACTTGAAACCGCAGCAGTCAAGTTAGCAGTTTTTCTCGGACCATACTGAGAAATGAACCAGCCACGCCTCTCACGCGGTTGCTTCTGACCGCCGAGCTTACCGATGAGGTAGCCCTCAATCTGAGTTTCAGAAACAACAGGGTTCTTTGCATATTCCAAAATCTCAGAAGGGTAGATCATGAACATTGCACTATCAAGAGGATTGATGATGTCACGAAGCTTGATCTCAACCTCAATCTGACGTACCTTGATAATGTCGCAAAGGTCATTGAAGTATCTCTTAGACTTACTCATTCTCATAAATGAACCGAGCCATGCAATACGAGAAGCCTCACCACCATTAGCCTTCATCAAAGGGAAACCTCTATGAGTAGTCAGAAGATCAACAGACAGCTTCTGGTTCTTGAGATCTGCATTGCAGAAACCTGCGCTATCGTGAGCAATATATACATCCTTCAACAGAGATTGCAACGCACGCTCGACGATGGTCTTGCTGAGATAATTCTTAAAGTCAGCCGGCATCTTACCGCCACAAAGCATAATGGCATTGCGGACAGCCTGAGTCTTGAAATCAAAAGAATACAAAGGTTCACCACCCTCAGGACCAACAACATCAACGAACCATGTATATACATCATCTCTGATTACACTTGAAAGCGAAGCAGACGCAAGAGCATCATTGGCAACCCTCCAGATGCAATAGTTTCGAGCAACATAACGATTCTCCTGAGCCTCAGTCTTAAATCTGCCCTCAGTTATCTCTGGGAACATTGAGGCGAATGTTGTGTTTCCCTTGGTGTAAACAACCTTGATGGTTCTGTCAGTCGCATACATCTTCGTCAGCTTAAGATTAAGGAGTTTGTCCATCTTTCCTATCTTATCTTTTTGCTGGAAAACGTAGTTTTTGGCTCTTTTGGTCATCTGATTAGCATTATTTTGCTGAGCAGCAATCGGAGTACAAATTAGTAGAACCCAAAATAAAGTGTAAAAATATTTCTTAAAAGTCATAATTGTATGGTGTTAATAAGGTTTTTTATTGACTACAAAATTAATAAAATAGTTCGATAATGCAAGAAAATATTGTTATTTTTTTCTATCAACTATTGTTTTTTTATGTTATCATGGGCATTTTGTCAACTACACATTACATTTTCACACGTCTTACATTGATTTTCATCATTAAATCATACATGTGTTCACCTATCAAATCGGTATTTACCTTCATATCCCTTCACCTTAATTATATAAAAGAATGAAAAAAAACTACAATTTTTTGTGATATAATTCCGCTTTTTTGTTTTTTTTCCGTATCTTTGCAGAAAACTTAAACATCAGAATATTCTACAAAAGAAAAAACTCATGAAGAAACAGTTGAAAAAAGTGCTGGTATTAGGTTCCGGCGCACTAAAGATTGGACAGGCTGGTGAGTTCGACTACTCTGGTAGTCAGGCACTCAAGGCTTTGCGTGAGGAAGGCATCAAGTCAGTACTCGTAAACCCTAACGTAGCAACCATCCAGACAAGTGAGGGTATTGCCGACAAGGTGTATTTCCTACCTATCACACCACACTTTATCACGGAGATAATAAAGAAGGAGCGTCCAGACGGCATCATGCTTGCCTGGGGCGGTCAGACTGGTCTTAACGTAGGTACGGCTCTTTATCAGAGCGGTGTGCTCAAGGAGTACGGCGTAGAGGTGCTCGGTACAAGCGTAGAGGCTATCATGAACACCGAGGACCGTGACCTCTTTGTAAAGGAGCTGAACAAGGTAGATCTCAAGGTGCCAGTATCACAGGCTTGCGAGACTATGGAAGAGGCAGTAGCTGCTGCTCGTAGCATCGGCTACCCTATCATGATACGTTCAGCATACGCTCTCGGCGGTCTTGGCTCAGGTGTATGTCCTGACGAGAAGACCTTTATCGAGATTGCGGAATCAGCCTTCACCTTCGCTCCACAGGTACTTGTAGAGGAGTCTCTGAAAGGCTGGAAGGAGATAGAGTTCGAGGTTATCCGTGATGCCAACGACCATTGCTTTACTGTTGCTTCAATGGAAAACTTCGACCCACTCGGCATTCACACGGGTGAGTCAATCGTTGTGGCTCCTACCTGCTCTCTTCGTGAGGATCAGGTAAAGATGCTTCAGGAACTCGCAGTTAAGTGCGTTCGTCACCTGAACATCGTGGGTGAGTGTAACATTCAGTATGCTTTCAACGCAGATACAAACGACTACCGTATCATCGAGATTAACGCTCGTCTGAGCCGTTCTTCTGCTCTCGCATCAAAGGCTACCGGCTATCCTCTCGCCTTCGTTGCTGCAAAGATTGCCCTCGGCTATACCCTCGACCAGATTGGCGAGATGGGTACAACAAACTCTGCATACGTAGCGCCTTCACTCGACTATCTCATCTGTAAGATTCCACGTTGGGATTTGACCAAGTTCACTGGCGTAAGCCGTAAGATCGGCTCTTCTATGAAGTCTGTAGGCGAGATCATGTCTATCGGCCGTTCTTTTGAGGAAATGCTTCAGAAGGGTCTCCGTATGATTGGTCAGGGAATGCACGGATTTGTAGGCAACGACCATATCAAATTCGACAACCTTGACGAGGAACTGGCAAACCCAACCGACCTCCGTATCTTCGCTATTGCCCAGGCTCTTGAGGAGGGCTACACAATCGAGCGTCTCTATGACCTCACCAAGATTGATCCTTGGTTCATTGAGCGCATGAAGAACATCGTGGATTACAAGCATAAGCTCGAAGGCTACAACTCACTTGAGGAACTTTCTCCTGATGTATTGCGTCAGGCTAAGGTTATGGGCTTCTCCGACTTCCAGATTGCGCGTTTCGTACTCAAGGTAAAGGAAGGCAATATGGAGAAGGAAAACCTTGCAGTTCGTGCTCAGCGTAAGAAGCTCGGCATTCTTCCTGCCGTTAAGAGAATCCCTACAGTTGCAAGTGAGCATCCTGACCTCACCAACTACCTCTACATGACATACGCAGTTGAGGGACACGACATCAACTATTATAATAATGAGAAATCAGTCATCGTACTCGGTTCCGGTGCATACCGCATCGGCTCTTCCGTAGAGTTCGACTGGTGTTCGGTAAATGCTATCAATACCGCTCGTAAGCTCGGTTACAAGAGTATCATGATCAACTATAACCCAGAGACGGTTTCTACCGATTATGATATGTGTGACCGTCTCTATTTCGATGAACTCTCATTCGAGCGCGTGCTTGATGTCATCGACCTTGAGAACCCACGCGGCGTGATTGTTTCCGTTGGTGGTCAGATTCCTAACAACCTCGCTATGAAGCTTCATCGCCAGTCTGTGCCAATCCTCGGAACAAGTCCTGTGTCTATCGACCGTGCCGAGAACCGCGGTAAGTTCTCTGCCATGCTCGATAAGCTCGGCATCGACCAGCCACAATGGAGCGCCCTCACATCTATGGAAGACGTGAATGCATTCGTAGAGCGCGTTGGATTCCCTGTGCTTGTTCGCCCATCTTACGTACTCTCTGGCGCAGCCATGAACGTATGCTACAACAACGAGGAACTTGTGCGCTTCCTCCAGATGGCTTCTGAGGTCAGCAAGGAGTACCCAGTCGTTATCTCTCAGTTCATGACAGAGACGAACGAGATTGAGTTTGACGCTGTTGCACAGAACGGTGAGGTTGTGGAATATGGTATCTCAGAGCATGTGGAGTATGCCGGTGTTCACTCAGGTGATGCTACAATGGTATTCCCTGCACAGAATATCACATTCGCTCAGGCTCGTCAGATCAAGAAGATCTCTCGTGCTATTGCAAAGGAGCTCAATATCTCTGGTCCTTTCAACATCCAGTATCTTGCCAAGGGCAGCGACATCAAGGTTATCGAGTGTAACCTCCGTGCTTCTCGCTCATTCCCATTCGTCAGCAAGGTATTGAAGCGCAACTTCATCGAGACTGCCACAAAGATCATGCTTGATGCTCCATACGCTAAGCCAGACAAACTCGTGTTCGACATCGACCGCATGGGCGTTAAGGCTTCTCAGTTCTCATTCGCTCGCTTGCAGAATGCTGACCCAATCCTCGGCGTTGATATGAGCTCTACAGGTGAGGTTGGATGTATGGGCGACACCTTCGAGGAGGCTCTTCTCAACTCACTCATCGCTACTGGCTACAAGATTCCGTCAAAGGACAAGGGCATCATGCTCTCAAGCGGTGGTGCGAAGGAAAAGGCTGCCCTACTCGACCCTGCTCTTGCTCTCGTAAAGGCAGGCTACACGGTTTATGCTTCAGAAGGCACAGCCAAGTATCTCAACGAGAATGGTGCGAAGGCAATAGCTGTTGGATGGCCTGACGAGTCAGGAAGCGGCGTTCCTAACGTGATGGATATGATACACGACCATAAGTTCGACCTTATCGTGAACATCCCTAAGAACCACACCAAGCGCGAGCTTACCAATGGCTATAAGATTCGTCGTGGTGCTATCGACCACAACATCCCATTGATTACCAACGCCCGTCTTGCTTCTGCATTCATCGAGGCATTCTGCTCTATGAGCGAGAACGACCTGCAGATCAAGTCTTGGCAGGATTATGAATAAATGCGAAGGAAAGGCTCCACTTGCGTGGGGCTTTTCTTTGGAATTTTGGAAAGTAAATTAGGGGTAAATTAAACCAGTAAATTATAGCCAGTAAATTATTATGTCGGCAATTTTTCTTCTCAAAAATATAATTTACTGATTATAATTTACTGAATTAATTTATTTCCCATTTACTTTCTAAAAAAAAATGGCGCAAGCCAAATTTACTCTCCAAATTGTATGAGTAAAAAGATAATGTTCGTATGCCACGGAAACATTTGCAGAAGTCCGATGGCAGAGTATATGTTCCGCAGCATGGTTGAAGAGGCAGGTCGTGCAGACGAATTTGAGATATCATCTGCGGCTACCAGTACCGAGGAAATCGGCGAACCTGTCTATCCACCTGCTCGCAGAAAACTTGCTGAGCACGGCATAAATTGCAAGGGACATGAGGCACATCAGATAACCCGTAGCGAGTATGCCTATTATGATATGATTATCTGTATGGATCAGCATAACATCCGTAATTTGCGCTATACCATAGGCGAGGACACCCAGCATAAGGTCATCCGACTTCTCGACCTTACCGATAATCCTCATGATGTTGCCGATCCCTGGTACACAGGCGATTTCGAGACCACCTATCGGGATATTCTCGAAGGATGCAAGGCTTTGTTGAAATTATGAAAATAATGAGAAAAATCATATTGGGCATCTCCGCATTGCTTTTCATTGCTTGTAAGAACCAGAACATCATAGAATACGTTCCGGAAGAAGATCCGTACCAGAAAGTTCAGGCAAATGGTGGCTCTTGTTTTTTTCCAGACAATGGCATGTATGATTGTTCATTCCAGTACATTACGCAAAAGGAATATGACAGCCTCAAATGCCTTTCCTATGAAATGGAGCATCAGAAGATAGACATGAAATCTGCAAAAGCCCAAGAATTAATATCTATGGCACAAAACCCATCTACAGAAATCGGTAAGTATCTTAAAAAATACTTAAACGATGGAGAAGATGCGGATTACTCTGAACCTGCCGAGATTATAGGTATCTCCTACTATAAGCAAACTGACCAATACGAGGTCAAGACCTATTATATTGGTGACATTTCGTTTATGGCAATGGGCAACAAGGCTGACACGACGATTATGGATTCGCAAGGTTCTTCGTACGCTAAGAATGGTATTTATGCAGGTTTTGCAGGACAGGATTGCGATTTCCGCTGTGATATTCAATTCTATCTCTTTGACAAATCCTCAAAAAGAATGGTGTATGTCGGTCAATACATCAATTATCATTGGGCATTTGAAGAGTTTGGCGGTGAGAATAACAACGGCTCTATTAAATGGATAGCGCCAAATAAGTTACTGTGCAAAGGTTTTAGAGATGTTTGTGACGAATCTTGGGAATGGAACGACAGCATTTCGAAAATCAAGGATTATAAAGGTGACAGGGCAAGTCGATATGGCTATCCTGTATATTCACTTATCACTCTTACAAAGAAAAATGAGGTACGCTAACACAAAAATCCTTATTGTTACCTGTTACTTGTTACTGCAAGGTTAGAAATGCTGTCGTGCCTTCGCCATGCCTTCGTTCTGCCTTCGCTTCAGGTTCGCTCCCATCGATGGAGCATCAACGGACTTACAACGGCTTTACAACGGACTTACAACGAACCCGCATTGGAGGGAGTTGAAAGTTCTCGCAGAATCTCATTGAAGCCTGTATTAATTCTGGAGATGGTTTTGGAATAGTTTTCACGTTTTACATCATTTTCAAGCATACTGAACAAGGTTAAGTTGCCAGAAATTAATGCTTATTGTTATGTTACTGAGACTGGTAGTCGCCTATATTCTGCCATCTGATTATACATAACAGCCTCATTTTCTTTGCTTTATTATATTAAAGTATCGGTCAGTAGGCAAGCGAAATTACGGTCTGTAACAAGTAACAGGTAACAATAAGGATTTTAGTGCTTGCCATAATTTTACTGATTTTTTCTAAGGAGTTTATATACATTATTATATATAAATAATAAAATATAGGCATCAGCTACACTAATTTCCTTATTGTTACCCGTTACCTGTTACCGATTGGGAACTTGCGTAAGACGCTGAACGTTTCGTTCACCGTTTTCTACACATTATGAAAACAAAAGAATATTCCGTCTGTTCATTAAGGAAGTATGCAGAAATCAGCTAAACCAACGTCTGCTATTTATTTCTTTGATGTACTCAATTGTACT
Organism: uncultured Bacteroidales bacterium; assembly: GCA_902801425.1. Classification (GTDB taxonomy): domain Bacteria; phylum Bacteroidota; class Bacteroidia; order Bacteroidales; family Bacteroidaceae; genus Prevotella. The sequence goes on from CADCIQ010000026.1 coordinate 62,032, forward strand.
TTATATTTCACTGGTTTCATATTGATACCTACCCCATTATTGAATGGGTTCTTGATAATCCAAACCTTTGGGCTTGCTGTCAGAATTTCATACACTACGTAGATGTAATAATCCTTACCATACTTCTTCGCAGTATCATATTCATTCTCTGTATAATAGAAATCCATGTCCCCCACTTTTCTTTGGGTAGCTTTCACTTCTATGTATCGTGGAGTTTTGTCTTTGTTCACAGACAGGATGTCATATCCAAAAGCATCACTTTCGCGAGATACCCATTTGATTAGTTTCTTTGCTTTCGACTCTGAAATAGAGAGTTCTTTCATCAGTCTTTGAATTTCTGCCTGATAAACCACGTATTCACCTCTATCTCCAAGTTTCTTATACTTCTTGGCTTCTTTTTCATAGTCTGGAGAAGGTTTGCCAGAATGAGGATTTGTATGTGGAACGGATTTCCCCTTTGCCAACTGTAAATCAACAAACGAGAAGGATTCGAGAGTTGGAAATTCTATATCTTTTTCGTTAGAGGCAACAGCAACTTCATCGCTTTTCAGAGGACGTTTAGGATAATGATCCCATAAAAAAACAGAAAACATATCGTTGCTCCATTTCTTCATGTCCTTGTCGCTATTCTTATAATCTAATAAAGCTTTTCTCTTGTATAGCACATTCTCTTTCATAAGATCTGTTGTATCAAGGTCGAAAGCCTTAAGATAGTGATCAAGGTGGTCATTCGAAAATATGTTTAGATAATCATTTGGATAATAAACAGCAAGAATTTTTCCTTTGAATAATGCATTCAATGGGTTATTAATGATTGCCTCATAGTCATGATTTTTTCCTGACTCCAACAGATTCAAGATGGACTTTTTGACATTCTTGAATACTTCTTTATAAGTGTCTCCAAGTCTTGACTCAAAACTATAGTCCTGCTTTTCCTTCGAATACCAAACTCCAAACTTTGTGGCATATTGCCCTGTCATGTTACCTAATCCCTTTAATGAACGCTCAAGTATATAGCAAAAACTTGTTTTACTCTGCTTTCCTTGTACATATTCATCAATGGTCATAGATGCAATCTTCGTAGGATTATACTTGCGAACAAATTCGTTTCTTATCTTGAAAAGGTTCTTATATTCCTTCTCTATAGTGTGAATTCTAAACGTCTGTTTTGCTTCCTGTAATTCCTGATAGTTCATAGAGCATTCAATATTTTATAAAATTATTGATTACAAGTAAAAAAGTTAATTTCGGGTTTAAAGTTAATAAATTTCCACAGAAGAAGCGTTATTTTTTTGTTAAAAGCTACACAAACACCAATATTTCTTATAAATATCACTAAAAACGGTTTCTAAACGTCTATTTTCAAGCAGTAAAAGATACGGTAGTTAATTCTTCTCAATTCACAACGACGCTGTGGTTTCAACCCACACCGTCTTGATGTAAATCCTAAATAGGAAACGCAGGTCTGTCAAGGGATATGTTCATCATCAACGAGAGCAAAGTCTCATCCTCTACACTAATCAATTTATGCACACGGATGAGGATGACTCCCTAAAACAAGGCCTCATCGATTATCCCGAGGAAAAGAATCGCTGAAGGATTATTTTTTTGAGGATTTACAAAAAAATTCACAAAAAACGTATCTGTTTCTATCTTTTTTTTGTAACTTTGCACTCGTCAATTGAAACAGACACAGCTCTGCAAGCGACAAGTCCTATTGACTTCGTGCGAGAAATTCCGATGTTGATAATATCGGAGTATGTGAAAAAACGCACGTTGTCACTCATAAATCAATAAACATGCGCCAGCCTTTGAGGAGGCTGATATAAACCTGTATTTCTATTATTAACTTTAATATAATCACACTATGGAATTAAGTTTTCAAGCATGGTACACCATCTTTGTTGTGCTCGCCATGTTCATCTCACTCTCATTCACTAAGATCCGCACGGAAGTGGCTTTCCTTGCCGTTATGGTAGCCTTGCTATGCGGAGGAGTTCTCGATGCAAAGACCACCTTTAGCGGTTTCTCTTCGGAATCGGTAATCGTTGTCGCAGTTCTTTTTGTCGTAATCTCAGGACTCACCTATACAGGGGTGCTCAACTGGATTGTGAAGAACCTGATGGGCACTCCGAAGACACATACAGGGGCAATCATTCGCCTTATGCTTCCTGTTGCAACGCTCAGTTCCCTGCTGAGCAACACCACCGTCGTGGCTCTCTTTATCAACGTGGTAAAGATATGGTCACAGAAACTGAAAATCGCACCTTCCAGACTTCTCATCCCGTTGAGCTATGCATCTGGCATGGGCGGAATATGCACATTGATAGGAACTCCTCCCAATCTTATCATTTCAGGACTCTACACAGAAGAGACAGGCATAAAACTGAGTATTCTCACCCCTACCCTATGCGGATTGTTCTGTCTTACCGTAGGAGTGTTGAGTATGATAGCCATGCAAAAACTTCTGCCCGAAAGGAAGTCGCCTATGCACTCATCAAGCATGGACGACCTCAACGTAGAGCTCGTAGTGCCATCAAATCATCCTGCCATCGGCATGACAGTAGAGGAACTGAGCAGGAAATACAATCTGAAGACAAACCACATTATCATCTCTGCCATACAGCGTTTCGACCATGAGCTTGTATATCCGGTATCGGCAGACGAGTTTATCATGGGCGGCGACAGCCTCTATGCAATAGGTACTCCAAAGAACATTCTCAGATGCGTGAACGAGTGCGGTATGCAATGTCCGAACCTTGAAGGTGTGCTCGAAACCGCAGCTATGGAAGACAGCGACAGCACATCAAAGAAAGGACTTGTCTCAACCTTTATACTTATTGCGATGGTGGCACTATCCGCATTCAAGGTACTGCCATTGCTCAACTGCTGTCTGTTGGCTGCTACGGCAATGATAATAACCCGATGCTGCACATCTTCACAGGCTATGAAATCCATCGACTGGAACATCATCATAGTCTTTGCAGGTAGCGTGTGTATCGGTAAGGCGATAGAGCAGACGGGCATCGCACAGGCAATAGCAAACGGATTGCTTGAGGTATGCGGCACTAATCCGTATGTCGTACTGTTCTGTATGTGCCTTGTGGCTACATTCATCACGGAGTTTATATCAAATACGGCGGCAGGAGCCATGTTCTACCCTATCGCCATGTCGGCAGCAACAGCCCTTAGCGTTAATCCACTCACCTTCTGCGTAGCCCTGATGATTGCGGCAAGTTCAAGCTTCGCCACACCGATAGGATCGCCAACTCATACTCTCGTGTATGTGCCTGGAGGATATAAGTTCAGCGACTTTATGAAAGTAGGTCTCATAATGAACTTCATCATCCTCTTCGCCAATATCTTTATCACAACCATCATTTTCCCATTCTAATTCCCCCCAATGTCTTAGAGCCAATCTAAATTAACGTGAGCTCGATGGGGAAAAAAGGTTCTTGGCAAGCCGTTTATGATACCCTCTCAACTCCCATTAAGAATAAGAGTTGCATAAGAGCAGCATAAGAGCTACATAAGAGTCACATAAGAGTCACATAAGTGAGCTTTACATACCAACAAGAGGGCACCTCTCGCGAGATGCCCTCCTAATCTGAATGGAAACTTTATCTGTAACTAAATTGCATTTCTTTTGTGATAGTATTATTTACGCACAGGGCGGACAGATAGCCCATAGAAACGCATGGCGTGGTCGTTCGCACCGATGTAGTCCGAACCTAATTGGATTCGCCATGCGAGGTCCGTGCGGTTCGGATGGACCTCGCGAGACCAGTAGCCACCGTAGGAATCATTGTAGATTGAACCATAGTAAAAATAACCGGCAACAGGGAGAAAGATTGACTTGCCGTTCGTCTTACTCGTTATCTTATAGCCATTGACACCATTCACGGTTGTCCACTCCGTTTCGGTGTAGGCTGACTTTAAAAGTTCCATCTGCTGAGCATGAGTCGGCATACGCCAGTCACTACCCCAGTTGGCAGTAGCGGCATCGTCCTCTGGAAGGAGTTCGCTCTTGTTGTCGCCTATGAAGGTGCCTCCGAAATACCAGCGGCCTGCAAACTGACCATCGGCGACGGTGTACTTGTTTATCTGTGTCCATGTGTCCATACCATCGTTCATCCACTTGTAGCTTTCCTCGTCATACGTGTCCTTCGGGGTGGTCTCGCCCCAAGCGAAGTAGTCGCCGAAGTCCTCTGGCTTGTCCGCACCAACGTTACAGGTTGCCCAGAGCGTTCCGCTTGGCAAGCCGAGGTCAACATACTCATGGACTATCTCTTTGAAGATGACCTTTACCTTCTTGGTTGAAGTGTATGCCGGCACGCTCTTCAAGCTGCCGTCGGTATTGTATTCATAGACCTCTATGGTCTGTGCACTTACAACTAATGTTGCCATGAGTGCAATTAATGTGAAATAAATTCTTTTCATATCTGTTCTGTTTGTTATTCGTTGATTTATTCCCAACGCCGTTCTGTAAAATGCGGATTGCATTATCATTCATTATTATCTTCCTCTTCCTCGTAGTCGAAACAGGTGGACTTCCCTTCCATCGTGTCGGTATTACCATCACCGAAACTCAATGCCACGATGGACTGGAAATTCATCTCCTCTACTTCAAGAAGTGGCTTGATGTATTTTTTCTTCTTCATATCGCTACTTTATTACCGTCTTCTTGCCGTTTACTATGTAGATACCACTCGTAGGATGCTCTACCTTACGTCCTTGCAGGTCGTAATAGGTTGTCGTGGTCTCAGACTTTCCCACCTCTGCTATGCCTGTGGTCTTCTCATCCTTGCTAAAGACAATACTGAGTTTAGCCCCATTTGTAGTCACAGGATTATAGTTGAGATTGAAATAAGCCTTGTCAGGTGCAAAGGACGTGCCTGTGTATTGCAGGAACTTATCGCCGTTGAGCACGAAGTTATATCCACTCGTCGGTATCTCGGCAAGCGTACCGTCTGCCTTTGTCGTGGCAAGGAGGTCGTTGCCGGTCAGAGTTGCAGCCTCGTCAGATGCTACCAACTGGGCTGACTTTGAAGGCGTGCCGTAGAGGATAACGCCATTGCCCGCAGGGATTACTCCGTCGGCTATCTCCGAGAGGATGATTTTGTCATCATCAACCTTGGCTGTGTAGGCTTTCATGAAGTTGCTTGAGAGCACCATGTCTGCCTTGAACGACAGGGTGGCATAGCCCTTGGAGTTGAGGGTTACGAGCGGATACTTGATGCCGTAGGTCACTTCCACGTTTTCCACACTCGACAGGTTGATTCGCTTTGCCTCTACGCCATCCACCTGAATGACCAGACTGTTGTCGTCATAGTCAATCGTCGGGGTACCGCTCACGAGATAGCAGTCGTATGTCGTGGGTGAGGTCCAAACATAGATGGCATCATTAGGCACGGTAGCTGCTTGCAGGCTCAGGGTCTGCAACAGAATGCCCAAGGATAACAGTTTCTTCTTCATTCTTGATGTTGTTTCTTTTAGTTAGAACTATAATCTTTACAGATAACTCGTGCAAAATTAATCAAAAAAAAACAAACTGCAAAGAAAATGCGCAAAAAAAAACAATTTTGACATTTTTCATAGCAAATTTCATCTGTAAAAACCTTCCCCTTTGACTGTATTTAACGCGAATCCGATGAATTGATGAAGATTAGCAACAAGTTGCTTTTAACTGACAACATTTCTGCCAAAAACAATTATCCAATCTCAAGAAAAAGGGCATTTTCAGAAGAAAATATCACAAGAAAGAGGCGATTTGCGCTTGTTTCAGATTTTTTTCGTAACTTTGCACTCAGAAAATCGAAGACCGTGCGCCAGCCTTGAGGGCTGACACGCACTTTTTCTTTCGTGCGAACTAAACTTTGCACTCGAAAATCGAAGACCGTGCGCCAGCCTTGGGGGCTGACACGCACTTTTTCTTTCGTGCGAACCTATAGTTTGCACCCGCAAGATGAACTTCAGAATAACAAATCCCAACACAAACAGCTCAATAATAAAAAAGGAATAAAGGTTATGATGCTAAAAAAGACAAAGATCGTTGCATCGATTTCTGATTTGCGATGCGAGGTTGATTTTATTCGTTCCCTCTTTGAAGCGGGAATGAATGTAGTTCGTATGAATACTGCCCACGGCACACGTGAAGGTATGGATAAGTTGATAAACAACGTACGTGCGGTAAGCAACCGCATCGCCATACTTATCGATACCAAGGGACCGGAGGTGCGCACAACAAAGATTCAGGACGCAGATCAGATAGAATATCATATAGGCGATAAGGTTCGCATCGTGGGAAATCCAGACATTCTCACCACTCGCGAGCAGATTGCCGTTAGCTACCCCAAATTCGTCTCTGACCTCAAGAACGGCGATGACATTCTCATTGACGATGGTGAGATGGAGCTCAAGGTTATTGAGAAGACTGACGAATATCTTCTCTGCGAGGTACAGAATGAATCAACTCTAGGTTCACGCAAGAGCGTAAACGTGCCAGGTGTTCGCATCAACCTTCCTTCACTCACAGAGCGTGACAAGGAGAATATCAAATATGCTATTGAGCGTGACATCGACTTCATTGCACACTCATTCGTCCGTACTAAGCAGGACATTCTCGACATCCGTGAAATCCTTGACGAATACGGTTCAGACATCCAGATCATCGCAAAGATTGAGAATCAGGAAGGCGTTGACAACATCGACGATATTCTCACCGTTGCCGACGGTATAATGGTGGCTCGTGGCGACCTCGGAATAGAGGTTCCTCAGCAGCGCATCCCAGGCATTCAGCGTATCCTCATCAAGAAATGCGTACTTGCCAAGAAACCTGTCATCGTTGCCACACAGATGCTCCACACCATGATCAAGCATCCACGTCCAACACGTGCGGAGATCACCGATATCGCTAACGCTATCTACTATCGTACCGATGCTATCATGCTTTCGGGCGAGACTGCATACGGAAAATATCCGGTAGAGGCTGTTCAGACAATGACTACCGTTGCAGCACAGGCAGAGGAGGATAAGCTCGTTGATAACGATATCCGCATCCCTCTTGAGGAGAATCCAACCGTAACGTCATACCTTGCAAAGCAGGCTGTAAAGGCAACATTCGCGCTCCCTATCAAGGCTATCATCACCGATAGTTTCTCTGGTCGCACGGCACGTAATCTTGCCGCTTTCCGTGGCAAATACCCTGTTCTCGCCATCTGCTACAAGGAGAAGACCATGCGTCATCTCGCACTCTCATACGGTGTAGAGGCTATCTTCATGCCAGAGAAGGCAAACGGACAGGCATACTATTTCGCTGCCCTCCGCAAACTACTCGACGATGGTGTTCTTCAGCCAACTGACATGGTGGCTTATCTAAGCGGTGGTAAGCAAGGCACTCATACTTCATTCCTCGAGATCAATCAGGTTGCAGATGTTCTCGAATCTGGCATGGATTATGTTCTTCCTAACAGAAAGCGTTATCTGTAATTCTGTAGAAAGTGTAAAGTATAAATCACATTATATTATATAAAAAGGACGATATTCCATGCGAATATCGTCTTTTATCTTTACAACTTCGTCCAATACACTTTCTTGAAGAAAGGACCAAGCTTACCCTTCACCTCAAGCGTCTTGGCATCGCAGAATCTAATCTCCACCTTATATGTCTTACCACTCGTAGGATCATAGATCTTGCCATTCTGCCAGATTCCGTCCTCATACGTTACCTTGTCAATGATGACAATCTTATCCGCAGGCACATTTCTCTTAGCCTTGTCAGGATTCTTCACATCAGTCTTTATCGAGCCATCAGAATTCTTGTTGTTCTTCAACCAGATAATCTGCCCTCTGTAGCCATCACCATACTTAGAGAACTTAACCTTAGACTCGCGTCCTTCCTGCACAGCCTTGTAAGTACCGATAATCTTATCGGCAGCCGATTGTGCCATACTGCCCATGGAACAACATAGCACCATGAGCATCATCATAATTGCATTCTTCATTTTCTACCTTATTTATATAAAAGCATTTTATAAATGTCTGCAAAGATAGCATAAAAACTATTAAAGTGTTTGTTTTTTCATCTTTTTTGATTATCTTTGCAAAACATTAACTCTGGCATTCCTATGTCTGTCAAAAAAGTCATATACATAAACACGATATTCATAATTCTGCTCCTTACTGTGGCAGGATTGTTCGTGCTATGGGAAATGACAAGAGAAACGGCGCCTACACACTTGAAGACCAAGCCCAAGCACATAGAGCTGACATGGCCAAAGGAAGACAAGCTTGCGGGTAAGGCATATTCGGATTTCTTTGATGGTATTGATATTTCCATACATCAGGGAAGAATATTCTGGGACTCACTTGCACAAGCCGAACACAAGCCAAGATTCATTTACGTTAGGGCATACGGCAAGGATGGCAGACGCGATGATGCCTACCATCATAACATAGAAATGAGCCGTAAACACAATATTCCAGTGGGTAGTTATATATTCTTCACAATGGCTCTGTCTGTTGAGAGTCAGTTTCGTGATTTCGTGGAAATGGTAGATTTGCCTTTGCAAGACCTTCGCCCTGTTATTGATGTTGAGGAACTAAGCACCACGGAACAGAATAAAGTTCACCTCAAGGATAGTGTGTTGCGCCTTGCAAAGCTGATTGAACAAGAAACAGGAGCAAAGCCCATCATTTATAGCAATCAAAGATATTATCAGAAAAACCTTGCTCCAACCTTCAACGACTATCCACTATGGATAGCCCACTACTCTCACGAGCCGTCACTACAAGAGATACGCCCTATCATATGGCAACGCTCAGAGAGAGGACACGTAAAAGGAATCTGGACTTATGTAGATCTCGACAACTTTATCAACGGTGCCAACCTCACTTCGATTCTGTTGACGAAAAAAAGATAATAGATATATTGTATAACATATAAAAAACAGAAAAATGAAAAAGATTTTATCATTAGTGATTATCATTATGGTTGCTTTGATAGCATTCGCAACATGTCCTGACAAGCAGGCGCATCAGGATGCCGTAATGGCAGAAATGAATGGTGCTATCGACAGCACCATCAAGGACAAAACTGGATTGGGTAACTCTGGTTTGGGCAATGCCCTGTCAAAGATTAGTACCTCACTGGCATCAAAAGTGCTTGGTACAGCATTCGATCTGACTCTTACCGTTGACAATTACTACTTGTTCAGCGTAGGCAAGATTGGTGTTGACGACAATCCAAAGACCGTATCTATTGGTGCCTTTGGACACGTGTTCACCACTTTTGATCCAAAAGATCTTTAAAAAGACATTTTTTGCTGATGATGGGTTCTGAAAAAACTTTATGTGAATTTAAAGTAAACTTCAGGACTCATCATAGCAAAAAGCGTATAATTTGAGAAAAACTCACACTTTTCAGCAGAAAATACATTTTTTGAAAGTTTTTTTGAAAAAAGTAGAGAAAAAATTTGGTAGTTTCACGAAAAGTTACTACCTTTGCATCGCAATTCAGAAATCACTCAACTGATGCACTTCGAAAGAAGTTTTGGAGAGATGGCAGAGTGGTCGATTGCATCGGTCTTGAAAACCGACGTACTGAGAGGTACCGGGGGTTCGAATCCCTCTCTCTCCGCGAAGAGCAAATTTGATGACTTTTAGGGTAGTCAATCAAAGTTCAACCCGAACAGTTCATTAAG
>CADCIQ010000027.1 GCA_902801425.1 uncultured Bacteroidales bacterium
TTACCATGTGTGACGACCCGTGTATATGTTGTGTATATGTTTGGCAAACATATACACGCTCTTAACTTATTGAACATCAGTATAATTAGAGGCGTTTTTCCCGAATGTGTATATGTTTGGCGTTTAATTCTAAAAAAAAAATCGCATTTTGTGTGCTCTGCCTTCGCTCATCCTTCGCTCTGCCTCCGTTCTACCTCCGTTCCAAAACCGTTGTAAAGCCGTTTCAGCTCCGATAGGAAGAGCGAACCCAGAGCGAAGGGAGAGCGAAGGAGGGGGAAATGAAAAGTGAAAAATGGAGAAATGAGAAGTGAAAAATGAAAAAGTTTTTTTCAAACGCAAAGCCACATGGATTCCGATTCCTTTTTCGAACAAGGAATGCACTAAAGCTAGTCATCGAACTTACATTAAAATAGGGCGTTAGTTGGTATTTAAATTTTGCATTTCTCAAAAAGCAGATGATAGGTTTTGGGAGAATACTAGATATAATATAAATACCGCTTATGGGGGAACCATAAGCGGCATTAGTAACTTATTCCCTGTCCCTTCACGGTGAACCTCGAAGATGTCAACGGCCGATGGGAAGGGCAAGGGATGCCCATAGGGCAGGAGGGAGTTGTTTATCTGATATCAATCACAGGAATATTATCCTTGTCGTTATAGTAGAGGTTCTCGCCAGCCATACCCCAGATGAAGGTGTAATAGTAGGTGCCGGCTGCTGCGTGCATTGACCACTCTGGACTCATGATAGCCTGTTCGTTGTGGAGCCATACGGCACGACTTTCCTGTGGCTCGCCCATTACGTGTGAGATGGTCTGCGCTTCGGGGAGGTTGAAGTAATAGTAGGCCTCAATGCGTCGGCCGTGTGTGTGAGGCGGCATGGTGTTCCAAACAGCACCCGGATTGAGTTGTGTGAGACCGAGCTGCAACTGGCATGGACCTTCTTCAAGAACATCGTTAACGATGAGTTTATACACGGTGCGTGAGTTAGCTTCCTCTACAGAGCCTACAGGCCCCCATACGGCAGCCTTGAGTGAGCCCTTACGACCGTCGAGTGTGATCCACTGTGTCTTGTAGTGCTGATGCGCGGTGGCAGAGTTGAGGTAGAACTTAGCAGGCTTCTTAGGGTCAGATGAACGGAACTCAACAGATTTGTTCTCGTCGATGGAGTTGCCTTTCTTGTCCTTGCCGATGTGTCCGCGTCCGATATACAGAGCCTCCTTTGGCTGAAGAGGGTACTCCTTGCCATCAACGATGACAACGCCTTCGCCCAGTCCGCAGTTTACCACGCCGAGCTCACGGTTATACATGAAATACTTCTCAGGGATGGTCTTGTCAACATCGAGACCGAGCTCCCAGAAGTTTTCGAGCTTCAGAGTTTTTTCAACTGGCATTGCGCCACCGAAGATGAAGCGGTCGTAGTGGGAGTAGGTGAGGAGGATGGAGTCAGCCTCCATGACCTTCTCCATGACGAAACGCTCACGGAGAGTCTTGGTGTCGTAGGTCTTGACATCCTTTGGATGACAAGCGGTTTGGAACTTAACGTGCTGATAGCCTACGTATCGGTCAGTTTCCTGTGCGTTGATCGAGCCTAACCAAGCCTTCCCAAAGGGAAGGATGTTTGATAGTAATGCTAATAATACGATTCTTTTAGTCATAGTCTGTATGTGATTTAAATTATGTTTTCCTAAACGCAAAGTCGCGAAGACGCAAAGATTTGAGATATTAATAAATTTGTGTTTCGCTCTGCTTTTCGCCCTCCGGCTCCCTCCCTACGGGGGAGGGCGGGGGGAGAGGCCGTTTCTTATTTCTTGTTAATCAGAATCCTGTTCCATATCAGCATTATCACGGTGAGTGCGGTGAGTACGGCAGCACCGATCCATGTGAAGACATACTTCATGCAGGCATAGATGAGGAATGCTATTGGTGATGAAGCGAAGTCGAGTGAGCCGGCGCTGAAGCCTTCAGGCACCTGCACGGCTTTGTCGTCAGGATGTGCAGCTGATACCATCTGTGCGGCAGAGGTGAAGTTCTCTGACATGAGGGTGACGAAATAGAGTCCGGCAGCGATGACAACGAGTCCCACGATGAATGACTTCACCACGTTGCCGTTGGTGTAGGGGAGTACCATGACGAAGACATAGAACATTCCGGCGAGTGATGCCAATGGCAGGAACTGGTTGCCTGGGAGTGCCACGGCGAGGACGAGGGTCACGGGGATGAGCAGAAGTGATACGATGAGAGTCGTAGGGTGTCCGATGACGAGAGCAGGGGACATACCGATGTAGAACTCCTTGTCAGCTCCGAATTTCTTTGCGATGAGTTCGCGTGTTGATTCGGAGATAGGCTTGAGACCTTCGATGAAGAGTCCGGTGATGCGTGGGATGAGCTCCATGACAGCACCCATCTTGATACCGAGTCCGAGGGTTGCAGGGATGTTGTTGATGAGTTCCTGAGTGTCCTTGCAAGCGAGGCATCCGATGATAATGCCGATGATGACACCGAGGAAGAGAGGTTCTCCGAAGAGTCCGAACTTCTTCTTCATTCCCTCTGCATCGATGTTGAGCTTATCGAAGCCTGGAATGCGGTCGAGCACCTTACTAATGCCGATGGCGATAGGCGTGAAGCCCTGACAGAAAGGCTGTGGGATGGATATGCCTTCCATGCCTGGATAGAATTTCTGGAACTTCTTGGCGGTCATGTCGGCAAGGACGAGGGTGATGATATAGCAGATGATGGCGGCGAAGAACCCCCACATGATGCTGTCGGTGAGGAAATAGATTACGGCACCGATGAATGCGAAATGCCAGTAGTTCCACAGGTCGATGTTCACCGTGCGTGTGAAGCCAGTGAGCAGCAGCAGGAGGTTGACACCGAGGCAAACTGGGATGATGAATGCGCCCACGGGGGTGTTGTAAGCCACGGATGCGGCTGCCGGCCATCCCATGTCGAAGACGTTAAGCTTGAGGTTGTAGATTTCAACCACTTGTCCGAGTGCAGGTCCGAGGCTTGATGTCAGCAGACCGGTGATGACGCCGAGTCCGACGAAGCCGACACCTACGTATAGTCCGCTTTTCAGGGCTTTTGAGAACTTGATGCCGATGCACACTCCGAGGATAGTGAAGATGACAGGCATCATTACTGCGGCTCCAAGGCCGATGATGTAAGTGAATATTGATTCCATAGTAGAATATAAGCGGCCTCTCCCCCCGCCCTCTCCCGTAGAGAGGGAGCCGGAGCGTGAAAGGCGTATTGGTTATTAATTTTTCATTATTTTTTTATTGATTAGTTTTTGCCCTTCCGGCTCCCTCTCTACGGGAGAGGGCGGGGGGAGAGGCCGATTGGCTTTTCCAACTCTTCCTTCCATTCTTTCAGCCATTGAAACCAAGCATCCTTGTTGCTGAATCCGAAGGTTTCAATATGTGAGGTGGCGGTGAACCAGTAGTGGAGAGAGTCAGTTTCCGTGCCTACTACCTGAACGTATGCCTGATTAGGGAGGCGGGACTTGCCATCGGTGAAGTGGGAGTCGCTCTTGTAATAGACAGGAGGGATGTAGATGCCGAGACCGACGGTGATGGTGTCGTACACCTTGGGGTTATTTCCGGCACATGCCCTTCCCCAGTCGCCTCGAAGTCCAGCCTTGTCGCTGAATTCCTCGCTGCCTTCCACTATATCCACTATGCCGGTGGAGAGCTGGAGGTCAGGCACGGGACGAGAGAACTTAACCTGTACCTCTACATCACGATGACCGTAATATAGGATGTAGCGTGTCACGATATCCACAGGCTTGCAGTCGGGAGTTGGTCGCCATCCTTTGTTTGTGACATCCACGATGGTGCGCACAGGTCCTTCGCATACTATCGTCTCTGTGGTGTTGCGGACATTCTCGAACATAATGGCGTTCTTGCCATCCCATCCGTGCAAGGCTCCGCATCCGTATGTGCTGCCTGTATAGAGCACATCCTCGCCGTAGCCTTGAAGGCGTTGGAGTGGGGTGGTGTAGAAACCTGTTTCGGCAATATCCATCTTACGATGGCGGTGTCCGTAGAGGTCGATGGACTGGCGGTGGTCGCAATATACGCGGAAGCCTATCATATCATTTTCCATCACAGCACCGTGAGGGAAGATGTAATTGTATGGATTGGTGCCCTTCGGGAAGGTCACGGAATTTATTCTCTGATGTTTCTGTTTCTTCTCACTTCTGTCACGGATACCTATATATCCGTATGTGCGGTTGTAGTAGGTTCTTGGAACACCGTCAGGAGAAAGGGTGACGGAGAACTCCTGTGTCTCATTGGCAGCCATATCGGTTACGAATGATAGTTCATCGTTGATACCGTCGTCGTTGAGGTCGTCAAGTTGGCATGGAATTTCATAGTCGCCTCTCTTGACAACAGCCTGAGAGGTTTCGCTATCGAGCTTTATGACTATGGGGACGGCTGATCGAGCCTTGGGCGAAGGATTGGTGGCCTTCACATTGATTGTTTTTTCTGCTGCGCTTAGGGTTGTAGCTAACCCGAGCATAGCCAGAAGTGCAGTTAGTTTCTTCATATAGTTTAAGGTCTTATGTTTTATAGTTTGAGTTTAGGGTTTAGAGTTTAGTGATTAGAGTTTAGTGATTAGGGCTTGGGGGAGGGGCGTTGTTAGCGCATCATCCATGTGCCGTTAACCCTGACCATAGGCACTACAACTTGTTCACTTGTGTTATCACCGTAATTGAATATAAGGAATGCGTTTGCTGTGATGTGTGCTGTGTCCTTTGGCTGTCCTTCTGCATCGGTAGGACAGGTGAGGGCTCCTTTCACTTTCTTCACAGACTTGATGCCCTTGTGGTCACGTTCCTGTTGTCCGAGGAACATCTTCATATTTGTTTCGAGTTGCTCACGATATGTGGGAACAACATCAACGTGCATCGCCGTGCCGTCAACGAAGGCTGTGATGTCGCCGTTCAGCAACTGCTCGTAATATACCTTTGCTGTTTCTGCTGCAAGGTCGGCATGATCAAGGTTCTCTTCGCTTGAGCAAGAGAAGAGAAAGAACAAGAGACCCACCCCCAATAGCCCCTCACCCGCCCTGCGGGCACCCTCTCCCCAGGGGGCGAGGGAAAGTATGTTTTTTCTACTAATGGAATGTTGGATATTACGAATTTTATTGCGCATTTCTTTCAGTTTTATGATTGCAAGTACTAACTTCTCCTTCTCCCCTTGGGGAGAGGGTGCCCGTAGGGCGGGTGAGGGGCCGTTGGGGTCTTCTATTTATTTCTGCCTAATAAACACATTAATAGGTGTACCTGTCAGAGTCCAGTTCTCGCGAATCTTATTCTCAAGGAATCGGCGATAGTTCTCGCGGATATACTGAGGGAGATTGGCATAGAACACGAAGCTTGGAATCTGGGTGTCAGGAATCTGGTTGCAGTACTTTATCTTGATGTACTTACCCTTGACAGACTGTGGAGGGAATGCCTCGATGATAGGAAGCATGACCTCATTGAGCTTCGATGTACCGATCTTTGCCTTACGGTTGAGATATACCTGCTTGGCGGTCTCGAGTACCTTGAAGATACGCTGCTTTGTTAGTGCTGAAGCGAAGATGATAGGGAAATCTGTGAATGGAGCCATGCGGTTGCGGATAGCATTCTCGAAGGTGTCGATAACCTTCTGTGACTTCTCCTGCACCAAATCCCACTTGTTTACAACGACAACGAGGGATTTGTTGTTCTTCTGTACGAGCTGGAAGATGTTCATATCCTGTGCCTCGATACCGCGTGTGGCATCTATCATAAGGATACATACATCTGAGTTCTCGATTGCGCGGATAGAGCGCATAACGCTATAGAACTCAAGGTCTTCTGTTACCTTGTTCTTACGGCGGATACCTGCCGTATCAACGAGGTAGAAGTCGAAACCGAACTTATCATAGCGTGTATAGATAGAGTCGCGTGTAGTTCCTGCGATATCAGTCACGATGTTACGCTCCTCACCAATGAAGGCATTTATGAGACTTGACTTTCCTGCATTTGGACGACCAACGACAGCGAAACGTGGAATGTTCGTGTCAATATCATCAGGAGTTGCATCAGGAAGTTTCTTTAGAACCTCATCGAGAAGGTCACCTGTTCCGCTACCTGTTGCTGCGCTTATGCAGAAAGGATCGCCGAGACCGAGGGCATAGAACTCAGCGGCATAGTACTGCTGATTGGTGTTGTCGGTCTTGTTGCTTACGAGGATGACAGGCAACTTGGTCTTGCGAAGTATTTCTGCAACATCTGTATCGAGATCGGTAACACCTGTCTGTACATCCACAAGGAATAGCACGAGGTCTGCCTCCTCTGTTGCGATGAGCACTTGTTGACGGATAGCATCTTCGAATATGTCGTCAGAATTTACCACCCAACCGCCTGTATCAACGATTGAGAATTCTTTGCCGCACCATTCACACTTGCCGTACTGGCGGTCACGTGTAGTGCCTGCTACATCACTTACGATAGCCTGACGACTCTGTGTCAGTCTGTTGAAAAGAGTGGACTTTCCCACATTCGGGCGTCCAACTATTGCTACGAGATTTCCCATATATTATTATTCGGCCCCTCACCCGCCCTGCGGGCACCCTCTCCCCAAGGGGCGAGGGGAAAGTTAGTATTGCTGTTTGTGAGTTTGTTGTTAAAAGTAAAACTCGAAAATTGTAATACTAAGCCTTGAATGGCAGGTCTATGCTTATGTTTTGTTTGATTATAGTGATAACTGACTCGATTTGATGGAAAATGTCGTTGTTATTAAAACGTAGAACCTTGTAGCCCATGCTTTCCAGCCAGTTTTGTCTTATTCTATCTTTCTGTTGTTGTGTTGGATTGTTATGATATCCTCCATCAACTTCAATTATTAGTTTCTGCTTTAGACATATAAAATCAACGATATAATCACCGATGATATGTTGTCTTCTGAATCTTCCACCAATCTGTTCATTCTTTATGTAATTCCATAAATACCTTTCTGCATCTGTCATCATAGAACGATTATCTTTTGCATTTTGCTTGATAGTCGAATATGAATCGGGGTATGCGGTTTTGAAATCCATAGAGAATGTGATTTGAAAGTTGTAACTTCTCCCTCGCCCCTTGGGGAGAGGGTGTCACGTAGTGACGGGTGAGGGGCCGTTTGTGAGGGGCCGTTTGGCTGTTTATTCCGGATTATACCCGAAGCTATCCAGCTCCTTCTGGTTGCTTCTCCAGTCCTTATCTACTTTCACGAAGGTCTCGAGGAATACGTGTTTGTCGAAGAACTTTTCGAGTGCCTTGCGCGCCTCGGTGTTCACCTTCTTGATCGCAACACCCTGATGCCCGATGATAATTCCTTTCTGGGAATCTCTTTCCACATAGATCACGGCGCTGATATGGATTTGTTTGGCCGTTTCCTTGAATGCCTCGCATCTCACCTCTACTGAGTAAGGAATCTCCTTGTCATAGTAGAGCAGAATCTTCTCGCGGATGATTTCTGATACGAAGAAACGTGCAGGCTTGTCGGTAAGCTGATCCTTCTCGAAGAATGCAGGTGATTCTGGAAGTAGTTCGTGAATGCGCTTGAGAAGAATATCTACACCGAACTTGTTCTTTGCAGAGATTGGAAGAATTTCTGCCTTAGGAAGCAAACCGTGCCAACGCTCAACAATCTCGCCTAATCTTTCTGTTGGATTCTTGCCGTCCTTGGCAAGTTCTGCCAAAGCATCCATCTTGTTGATGAGCAAGATGACAGGGATCGACATCTTTGCCACTTTGTCGAGGAAATCCTTATTCTTCTCCGGATCTTCTATTACATCGGTAACATAGAGCAAAACGTCTGCATCTGTAAGTGCAGACTCTGAGAAGGCGAGCATAGACTCCTGTAGTTTGTAGTTAGGCTTGAGTACGCCCGGAGTATCGGAGAATACGATCTGCATATCCTCTGTGTTCACAATACCCATTATGCGATGGCGTGTTGTCTGCGCCTTGAAGGTAGCGATACTAAGTCTTTCACCCACTAACTGATTCATCAGAGTGGATTTACCTACGTTTGGGTTGCCTACTATGTTTACAAATCCTGCTTTGTGCATTATTAAAAAGCTGAAAAACGCATCCATCAGCCTTGTGGTAAGAATAATGGATGCGTCTTGTATGTGTAAATGAAAAGTGAATAATTAAAAATGAAAAATACCTGTAACTATGTGCCCGTAGTATAGAGCATTCATTACTTTATTGTATTTTTCACTTTTTCACTTTTAATTTTTTCACTTGGTTATTGTGGATCGTAGCCCCACTTCAAGAATGAAGCTCCGTGAACGAAGCCTGCACCGAATGCTGTAAGGATGACGTTGTCGCCCTTCTTCAGCTTCTTCTCGAAGTCCCAGAGAGCCAGCGCGATACTTGCAGCACTTGTGTTACCATAGCGCTCAATGTTGATCATCACCTTGTCCATAGGAATATCGAGGCGCTTTGTCACAGCCTCAATGATACGCAGATTTGCTTCGTGAGGTATAACCCAGTTTACGTCAGCCTCGGTAAGGTTGTTGCGCTGCATTATCTCCTTCACATCGTTTGACATGCTTGTTACAGCGTACTTATACACGGTTCTACCTTCCTGATAGATGTAGTGCATACGATGATCCACAGTGTAGTGAGATGCAGGGCAAACTGAGCCACCAGCCTTCATGTGAAGGAATGGAAGTCCCTGACCGTCTGTACGGAGGAATGAATCCTGGTAACCAACACCTTCCTCTGTTGTTGCCTCGATCATTACTGCAGCAGCGCCATCACCGAAGAGTACGCAGGTCTGACGATCCTGATAGTCAACCATTGATGACATCTTTTCGCTGGCAATAACCATAACCCTCTTGTAGCGGCCAGACTGCACGAATGTACAAGCCATATCTACGGTGTAAAGGAAACCGCAGCAAGCACAGCTTACGTCGAAACCGTGAGCGTTCTTGATGCCGAGCTTACCTATTACGATAGAGGCATTTGAAGGGAAACGATAGTCAGGTGTTGTTGTTGCAACGATGACGCAGTCGATAGTGTCAACGTCAACGCCAGTCTTCTGTATCAGCTGCTTAGCGGCCTTGCGAGCCATGTAACTTGAGCCGAGACCCTCCTCTGTGAGGATGCGACGCTCTTTGATGCCTACGCGGGTCGTAATCCACTCGTCATTGGTGTCAACCATACGAGACAACTCCTCGTTGTTGAGGATGTAGTCAGGTACGTATCCACCAATACCAGTGATTACAGCATTGATTTTTTCCATTATATATTATGAAAGTTACTCAGCAACTTCTTCTTCCTTAACGATAGCAACCTTACCACGGTACATACCGCAGTTTGGGCATACTGTGTGGTAAACATAGTATGAGCCACAGTTTGGGCAAACTGCCAATGTAGGTGCTACTGCTCCGTCGTGAGTTCTACGCTTGAGTGTACGAGTCTTTGACTGTCTTCTTTTTGGATGTGCCATTTTGTTTTAAAAAGTTTTCATCACCACTTCGGGTGGCTGACAGCTCATTGAGCTTTTCTGTCATCGCAGCATTGCATTTACCAGGTGCATGTACGTGCTTAATGGGTACCGCCAGTGCTATTGATTCATAGATGAGCCATGCGAGGTCGAGTATTCCTTCGTTCTCGTCCACTACAATGACTTCATCATCTTCACTGTCCTCAATGCCAAGTTTCACGGTGAACTTTAACTCCTGAGAAATGGGTTGTTCCATATCGTCAAGACATCTGTCACAGGTCACAATGACGAAACCTTCTGTCTTTATGCTAAGTGCAAAACTATCTGCTGTTTTCTGTAAAGATGCACAAACAGCAACCTTGCCACTCCTAATCTCTGCATCTTCAAGTGCTTCGAAATAGTCGTCGCAAAGTTCCCAATTACGCTCTAATGAGCTGTCATTGAGTGATTTTAAGTCAATTTTTAAGGTCTCTAAACTAAACATTTGGCTGCAAAGGTACTAATAATTCCCGAATTGACAAAGAAAAATGTGCAAAAACTTCTTTTCTAACCGCTATTTTCCTTTGTTTTATCTTTTTTAAGGTTTTTATTTACCCCCTTATTATATAAATATGTAATTTTGCAGACGAAAATATAATTAACAATTAATAATTAACAGTTAATATGCCTTTCCCTGTGAATAAGGTAACTTTCCCCTCGCCCTTTCGGGAGAGGGTGCCCGTAGGACTGGTGAGGGGCTTTCTTTCTTATGCTCAATGAATCACAGGTCATCGCGTCTCGTGCAGAGCACGGTGCTAATATCCTTACGCCTCCAGAGAAGGAATCTCTTTGGAGGCAGTTTCTTCAGACTCTTACAGGTCCTTTAGGTCATCTCATCCCCGGATGGGAGAATGGAGATAGCCTTGTCTTCATCCTTGAGATTGCTGCTATCCTCTCGGCATTTATCTCTTTTTCTGAATATTTCGGTTGGCTCGGACTTGAGGCTTCGTATGATGCCAAAGTGTTCTTCGAACCTGTCGGAATAATTGCAGCCATCGTTCTTGCCACAGGTATCTCGTTCTATTTCGAGGTAAAGGCAAACCGTGAGTTCGACCTTCTCAATCAGGTTAATGATGATGAGCCTGTCAAGGCTATTCGCTTGATAAAAGGAGGGGAGAAAGTCGTGTCTATACCCCGTCGTGATGTTGTTGTTGGCGATACCCTAATGCTCTCAACGGGAGAGGAGGTTCCTGCCGACTGCGAGCTTCTTGAGGCGACATCGCTTAGTATTGACGAATCAACTCTAACGGGTGAGCCTATATGTCACAAGACTATAAATCAGGCTGAGTTTGATACAAATGCAACCTTCCCTTCCAATCATGTTATGCGTGGCACAAAGGTTATGGAAGGCCATTGTGTATGTCGTGTCTTTGCCGTTGGCGATAAGACGGAGAACGGAAAGGTGTTTACGGCTGCTCAGATAACCGATAATGTCAAGACTCCGCTCGATGAGCAGTTCGACCGTCTTGGATTTGTTATCTCCGTAGCAAGCTATGTTATAGGTGCTCTTGTTTTCGTTGGGCGTATTATTGCATATTTCCACGCAGGAAATGCCTCATTCTCTGATCCGCAGTTTCTTCCATACGCTCTCCAGTCGTTGATGATAGCCGTAACCCTCGTGGTATGTGCCGTACCAGAAGGATTGCCTATGGCGGTTAGTCTTTCCCTCGCTCTCTCTATGCGTAGGATGCTCAAAACTAACAACTTGGTTCGTAAGATTCACGCTTGCGAGACTATGGGGGCAACTACCGTTATCTGTACCGACAAGACTGGCACCCTAACCCAGAACAAGATGCAGGTTTCTGAAATCTTCCCAGAGTTCGGGGAAGAAATGAAACTCAATATGGCAATCAATTCAACCGCCATCATAGGTGTTGATTCTGAGGGTAACGAGACAATCCTTGGTAATCCAACTGAAGGTGCTCTTCTCTTGTATCTTCGTGATAAGGGTGTGGATTATGCCCAACTCCGTTCTAATGCAAAAGTTATAGAAGAAGTTCCTTTCTCTACGGAGAGAAAATATATGGCTACCACAATCTCTAATCCGTTATGCGTTAGCGGCTCCCTCCCTACGGGTGAGGGCGGGGGGAGAGGCCGTGTCTTAATAAAAGGTGCTCCTGAAATTGTGATGGATATGTGCACCTCCTTTGCCGTTCCTCGTCAGGAAATAGAGACTAAACTCCTTGAGTATCAGTCGAAAGGTATGCGCACTCTTGGCTTCGCCATTTCTGAATCCCCCCTTTCGCCTTCCGGCTCCCTCCCTACGGGGGAGGGCGGGGGGAGAGGCCGTTTCCTCGGCATCGTCGCAATTTCAGATCCTGTTCGTTCTGATGTGCCTGCTGCTATTGAAGAATGTATTCGTGCAGGAATCCGTATCAATATAGTTACAGGCGATACTCCTGCAACTGCTAAGGAAATCGCTCGTCAGATTGGCTTAGAAAATCCAACTATCATCACAGGACCGGAATTTGCCGCTCTTTCAGATGAAGAAGTGAGGGATTTTTGTGCGCGTTCCGGCTCCCTCCCTACGGGGGAGGGCGGGGGGAGAGGCCGCTCGCTAATCATCTCCCGCGCTCGTCCTCTTGACAAGAAGCGTCTTGTTGAAACCCTTCAGGGTCTTGGCGATATAGTGGCGGTTACAGGCGATGGAACTAATGATGCTCCAGCCCTAAAGGCGGCTCATGTGGGTCTCTCTATGGGCGATGGAACATCCGTGGCAAAAGAGGCTTCGGATATAACCATTATTGATAACTCTTTCTCTTCCATTGGTAGGGCTGTGATGTGGGGACGCTCTCTTTATCAGAACATACAGAGGTTCATCCTTTTCCAGCTCACAGTCAATGTGGTAGCTTGCCTCATCGTACTTGCGGGTGCCTTTATGGGTACAGAGTCTCCGCTTACTGTTACCCAGATGTTGTGGGTTAATCTCATCATGGATACTTTCGCGGCTATGGCACTCGCCTCATTACCTCCTTCAAAAAGCGTGATGTATGATAAACCACGTAATCGTCGTTCGTTTATCATAACCCGAAAAATGTTGGCATCTATCTTACTCACAGGCGGTTTCATGTTCGCCATCCTCTTCTGCTATCTTAGAATGGGAACTCCTTCTTTGGTAGGTCTGTTGTTCCCTTCCGGCTCCCTCCCTACGGGGGAGGGCGGGGGGAGAGGCCTCGTTTTTTGCACCTTCGTCCTCTTCCAGTTCTGGAATCTCTTCAACGCGCGTGCTTTTTCTACGGGACATTCCGCTTTCCGACTAAAAGGATGCAAAGGATTCCTTGGAATTGCGGCAATTATCTTCCTTGGACAGATAGCAATCATGAACCTTGTGCCGGCATTCTTCAACGTAGAGCCTATCGGCATAATGGATTGGCTGATTATAATCATCGGAACATCAGTTGTTTTGATAGCAGGAGAAATCATCCGTCTGTTCTCAAAGTGAGATAGGCGTGATTCCTGTTTGCCTTCGCTGTAGTTCCGTTGTAACTCCGCTCTTCCTCCGTACCAAAGTCGGTGCAAACTCGGTGCAAAGTCGGTGATAATACCATTCCGAATAGGAGTTTCACCGAGTTTGGTACGGAGGAACAAAGGAGGAATAGCGGAGGAACAAAGGAAAAACAAAAAAAATATTGGTCGTGAAAAATGCGGATTTGTGTTATTGTGGTTGTTCATTTCTTCTGTTTTTTTAGAGTAAAAATACCATTTTCTCATGTTTTTGTGAAAAAATAAATGTTAAAATCAAGAAAAACGTATTGTTTTGTCGGAAAAAATGTTAACTTTGCCAACGAGAAATACCGTCTCCCTATAAGGGAGTAGGAAATGCACAATAAAATTACACTTAATTATTAACCCCTCAGTACTTATTTCTTTCCATAGAATCAGACTGAACAAATTTAGGAATAGAATATGAGAAACAATTGCAACAAAATCAGATTTGTTGCCCTCGTTATTTTCATGCTGATAGGCACGATGAATACGTGGGCACAGGAGGTTAGTCTCAGTAGTGACATGTTCCATGTTTGGAATTATTATGACAGAAAAAATGTTACTAAGACTAATGATAATCCGTATATTGTAAACAATATCGGTAATGTGCTGAATAGGAATGAAGTGATTTACGGAGATCCATATATGCGGTCGCTTCAATATGCAGACCTTACCGATTATGATTGTATGCGTATAATAGGTGATCCTAACAAGACTGTTAAGGTTCAGATCGTGTTTAATCGTAAGCAAGATTATGGTGATGATTGGGTAAATGAGACTTACACGATAGCTGCAAATGGATTTTTGGAAATAAACCTCCCTAAACTTCTTTCTGACTATGATTATTACCATCTCAACTGCATCAAGTTTACTAATGATCAGATGAATAATGGGGCGAAAATTCAAGAGATTAAGCTCAGTAAATATGAGAAAATTGAAATTGAGAAAGTAAAGTTGACTCGGGATATGTTCCATAAGTGGAATGGTGTAGGGGCAGATGCTTCTTATATTACTGATAATGATGGAGATGCAGTAAAACCAGGTGTGAGCTGGGATATGACACCAGGGCAAGGAGGTGTGATTGCTGGTACTGGAGAGGTAAAAAAGGACGTTTATGTCGATTTGATGGGATATTCTGCTATATACCTTGAAGGTACAAAGAATGCTTATATTCGTTTGGTTTTTAACAGATGGAGTGATGACGATAATGATCTTGTCGCTATTGAGACTCGTTTTGATTCCAATGGCAAGTTGTTGATTGATTTGAAAAATCACCCTGATTTGAAAAACCAGAAATTCTGGCATCTTAATGTAATAAAGTCTTCGTGGTATAATAGTAGTACTGGAACTATAACTGTTTCTAAAATCGAGCTTTGGAAATCATTGGAAGTTGGCTTCCCTGAGAAGAATGATGCTATAAATACACAATATTCATTAAGCTACGAGATAGGATATAACAGACAGCGTGAGTTTACTTTTGTGAATCATAGTGCCAATAGTAATACCAATAATTATGGATGGGCATTATGGGCTACTAATCGTGAGCGTACAAATGACAAGAGAAAGGACTATTTCCTTATGAATCTGGCTCCTTCTATGCAGATGTATGATGAAGAATCAGGAGCATTGGCAGAACCAGAGGAAAGCTCTCTATATATAAAGAATGGTAATGACCTTGAGACTATGTCTGATGCACAGATGCAGCAGTTCCGTAATGATATGGCTAACGGCTGTTATGTAAGCGTAAGGGTGGCAAACTACGATGGTATCATTACTGTTTATTCTGTGATGAAGAAGAATGGTAGGGTATATGTGTATGCTACCAAGTACGACAAGTACAAAATAAATAATCTTACTAATGGTGCAATCAACGTGTTCTTCACGGTTGATCATGCTTTGCTGACTAATTTCAGGGCTAAGGATGCTGTATCTACAAGCAAGGTATCTGTAGGCGGAATTAATTATCCTGCAAAAACGGATGAGAGATTCAAGACTTGTAGTGTGGTTATTACTACTCTTGATGGTTATGTCCTTCCTTCTGGAACGGCAGTTGGTAAGGGTGATACCGTGACATATCACGCAATTCCTGGCAGAAAGTGGGAGTTCGTGAAATGGGGTGCTTCAAATGTAATAGAAAATCCTCGAAATATAGTACTTGCCGGTGCAGATATTAATCCTTATGCAAACTTCCAAAGACCGGCAAACATCGCTTTCTTTGATCCTGCTACTGATCGCGTGTTCTTCGAGGATTTCGAGCATCTTGATGAACCACGTGTAGCAAAAAGAGAGATAATAGATGACAAGGGTAATCTTATTAGGACTGATGTAGCAACGAATAGTGGTATAGAGATCGTAACTAAAGAAAGTGATATGGCAGCCTATGAGGCTACACCTGAGCGTGATAATTATCATTATCAGGGTAAATATCTTAACTATGGTGGTAAAGGCCGTGTGCTTAACGATCCTGTATTCGGAAAGTATTATCAGAATCTTGCTGATGGCACAAATGAATATACCAAGAGTGTTGCAGAGAACTTCCTGCGTATAATCTTGACTGATGAACAAAGGGAAAAGATTGGAAGTGGTATTTGCCGTTATGATAATGTGTGGGATCATTGGAAAGATGAGCCGGACAGATCCGCTACGATAGGCTTCTGGGTAAATGCCAAGATAGCCAACAAGTATGAGTTGCCTCTTGAGCGTGGCTCTATGTTCTGTGTGTTCAGTAATGAGCGTTTCAGAAAGGCTGATGCTGGTATAGATGATGATTTCCAACACCCAAGATTTATGTTCGACCTTGCTTGTAACGGCACGACATATGCAAATATGCCGAATAACTTCAGCAGAACAGGTGATGATAATCAAGAGATACCAATGCAAAGGGAGAATTTCTTCTTCTATGGAGATACTGTGCCTTTGACGAATACACCTACACCAAGCTTGTTCGGGGAGAAATTCTATAAGAATGCCCAGGATCAGACAACGAGCAAGTTCTATGATGACGATGAGTGGCATTACGTTGCATACGTGGCAACTAATGGCTTGAAGACCGTTACCCTGTTCGTTGATGGTGAAGAGTGCGGTACAATGGATATGACTACGCTTGGCAAAGGATTGACGGACTTCGAGGAAGAAGGTGATTTCTCAGGTCGTACTTTCTACCTACGTAACATCGTACTGGGTGGTTTTACTCCTCATGGACTTTTCTTCCAGAAGCAGTATTATGAGGATGCCGCTCTTGCCTTCGATGATATTGCAATCTATTCAAGGGCTCTTAATGCCGATGAGATTTATGATATCATGGAGGCCAAGCAACTGAAGCGCGACGAGTGGCATTTCACCACTACTCTCAAGGCTGATGGAATGGCTGGAAAGAATCTTAGTAGGCTTGATGCTTCTACATGGAGTGGCAAGGATGGCGTATATACCCTGAACAGAAACATAACAAAGTCAGAGTTGCAGATTGGACATGAGACAATCTTCTCTACCGAAGGATTGAAGTTCACAGGAACCAAAGGACAGATTATTATTGACCAGAAGAATGGTCTTATAGGTTTGAAGCGTGGTGCCGAGATATATGTTCCGGACCTTAACAAAGGTGAGAATGTATATTTCGTAGTGAAGTCTGGCGACCCAGAGAAATATCCTTTGGATCCTTATGACCTTTGGCCTATTAATGACCCTTGCGAACTGCGTACAAGAGGTGTGAGCCTCTATGGCATTCAGGGTAAGGAGGACTTCTCTGTATTTACCGGATACAAGAACAACAATATATCCTCTCAGAGCTACGGCTTCAGGGTTTATAGTCATGGTACCATTGCGGCTTACAATACCGCCTACACAGGCTACCCACATAACAACAACAACAATAATAATGTGCTGTGGATTTCTGATGTGTTTATTTCTCCTTATAGCTTGACATATACGGACGATAGCCGTAAGGTGAACTCAATCAACACCAAGAACTATACCAGAAGGGTAATCCATGTAGATGTAGAAAGAAATGATGATAAATATGAATTTAAGCAGCCTACTTTGCCAGTACTTATCATCACAGATGGTACAAGTACTAAGAATGAGAGTGTAGGCAATTATAGTAAGAAAAATTTCGATAAAGGTACGAAGTCATGTTATATCCGCTTCAGTAGTTCTGCTCCTCATATAGCAAATGTTAATCAGAGTGGTGAGGTTACCGTAACTGGTATTACCGGCTATGCAACTATCAAGGCAGAGCTCGTATTCGACAATTTGTATGATGGATGTATCTCTACAGCATACCAGATTCGTGTGGAGAACACTCCTAAGACACATCATGTGGAGGAGAATGTCAAGTATGATGTTGCAGAAAAGAAGACCGTAAAGGCAAAGGATGGTTCTGATGCAATCACAATGTCACTTGGTGGTTGGGCTTATAATGATAAAACTTATGCAGGAACTGAGGGTGACGTTATGGATGGTAACGGCTCTGCTATTGATTCCTGGAGCAAGGGCTTTGTACACAACGAGGGTAACGATGTTACTCCAGTTGATGGTTTCAGTACCTATTCACAGGGAAATCAGAATGCCAAGAGTGAAAGCTATGGTAATGCTGATGGCAGTAATGATGGCAGATGGATGATATTGTCGAAAGAATGGAAAAAATCCCCATCTGAAAGAAATAGCGTTCCTTGGACTCTTCCTTGTCGTGGTTCATACTTGAAGTTCGATGTAGAAAAACCTGGTGTACTTACTGTATATGTGCTTCAGAATGGTAATCTCGAAAAGACAGACCTGAATCAGGACTATTCTGACAAGATATATTGGCGTCCAGTTTATATTACTAATGAAAGAGGCGAGTGCTTGTCAAGTGTACAGTATGATACTAATAGTATGATTTCTGAGAATGATAACTTCTTCAAGGAAGGACGTCGCCGTGCTCAGTTCATTGAGGAAATCGAAGGTACATACAACCAGCGTCTAAAGAAAGCACTCCTTGAATGGAAACGTAGTGATTCTGTTCGCTTCGAACGCCTCCTTGATCATTGGGAGAATCAGGGTTGGAAGCAGAAGGTCATAGAGACAGGTGATGGTGGATATATGATAATGTCAAAGGGAATTGTGCGTTATTCTTTCAATGTACTTCCTGGACAGACATATTATGTGTTCTCTAACGATACCAAGTTAGGTTACGCAGGATATAACTTTGAGGAAGGTAAGCAGTTGCGTGATGATGCATTGGCAGGTTATGTCACTAATCCTTTAACTGATGTTTCTGCTTCTGTTAGCGAAACTATTGTTTATAAGGATAGGTTACAGTCTGAGTATAGCACAAGCCTGCCTGCTGAATTAGAAAAGAAGTATTGCGTTCCAATAGAGTATGAGCGCAACTTCACGGCTAATACATGGAGTTCTATCTGTCTGCCATTCAGCATGAACCATAAGCAGTTGGAGGAGAACTTTGGTGAGGGTACTTCTGTTGTGATGTTAAAGGAAATTCATAATAGTGGAGCACTTAAAGGTAAGATCGAACTTATCTGGCACGTTAACCAAGACATTATTGCCGGTTTCCCTTACTTTATACTTCCAACAAAGGATGTGACAAAGGTTATTGCTAATGTGAATTTCAGAAAGAATCTGACAGAGCCTGATTTGTCAGTTAGCTCAAATGGCAACCCTTATGCTTATAAAAGAAGTTATAAATATTACTCAGATTACCCATACGTCTTTGAGGGTAACTTCAATGATGAGGAACTTCCTACGGGTTCTTATGTGATGAGTAATAGCGGATCACTTACCAAGCTGAAGAAGAATGTTACGGCTAAGCCATTCCGCGCTTATATCAGATGTTTCGATGCAGCCAATGCAAAGCCTCTCACCTCTATGATTATAGGTGAGCCAGAGGGCGAGACCACTTCTATTGACGCTCTCTTGCAAGATAATGGCATCATCCTTGAAAGCTCCGATGTATATGGAGTTAATGGCTTGAAGGTTCGTGGCAATACACATAGCCTTGAAGGCCTGCCAAAGGGAGTCTATGTAGTTAAAGGAAAGAAATACGTAGTAAAATAACCATAAAAATATTAGTAGTAAGAAACTGATAATGAAAAAGTATGAAAGTCCAATCTGTGAGCAGTTCCTCGTTGAGGAGGAACTGCTCCAGAGTGTTTCGACAACCGTAATAACACCAGGAGCCGATGATCTGGGAGGCAACGATGTAATACCTCCAGGACCTGGAATAGGCGATGATCCTGTTGACGATCCAAATGATTTTGCAAAAGGTGGAATGGTGTTTGAATAAAAAAGTAAGTGCTCCATTTCCCCTTTGGGGAGATGGAGACTTTCTTTTGATGTATATCAAGTGGTAGCTATTTGGTGATTTTTTACATATTTTTGGCAAAAATCATTTTTTTTATTAATATTTCTGTCTATTTTCTTGCACATTAAGAAAAAATCTGCTATCTTTGCAACCGAAAGTTGTGGGCGCACACATACACAAAACAAGGCGACCCGACATTTTTGAATTATAAAAAGGAATAGAATAGTCATAAAACAGGAAATACTTAATATGAAGTTTATCTCTCGCAAAATCCTTCCAGCATATCTGCTGGCAATTGCAACAATTGTTCCAATCTCACTAAAAGCACAATCAAATTTCGCTCGTTCAGAGTATGACCAACTTCAGGCTTTCGGCTTTGCTACATGTGATTCACGTACAGATGCAAATCCCTCAACGAGCAAGATAACTGGCGGTGGCGCCTATACCTACGAAGAGGCTATTGCCCTTCTTAACAATCCACAGAGTGGAAAGAAAGTAAAGATCCTTACTGCTAAGAACGTAGATAGGGATGATGTTATCAAAAATGCTATCAAGGATTATGACATCGTAATTCTTGACGGTTCCGAAGGCGACTTTATAATAAAGAAGTATATCACGATCCAGAATCAGGGAACGGGTACTGGTTGTAACAATAAGACAATCCTCGGCATAAACAATGCCAGACTTGTTACAGAGTGGTATGTAACCCCAGAGATTCTCAAGATTCTTCAGGAGGCTGATGTCGAGTCAGCTTCTACAAGTGACGGTACAGGAGGTACGCTTCCTAATGGCGTAGCTGTGGATGAAGAGGCAGAGTATCTCACTCGTAAGGCTCTTTATGAAGTGTATAAAAACGAGAACTATCGTGAGTCAGGCGTGTTCTCTGTAAAACGCTGTAAGAATCTTATTTTCCGCAACCTGTCTTTCGTAGGCCCTGGTTCTATTGATTGTGGTGGTTATGATCTCTTGTCCGTACAGTATTCAAGTAATGTATGGGTAGATCATTGTGAGTTCATAGACGGTATCGATGGTAACTTCGATATTTCAAATGAATCAGATATGATTACTGCAAGCTGGAACGAGTTCTCATATACCGATCGTTCACTCATGCATCAGAATACTACCCTTATCGGTAGCTCTGACAGTAAGGAGAATGACGACGATAAGTTGTCAATCACATTTGCCTATAATTCATGGGGAGCCAAGTGTCGTGCTCGTATGCCAATGGCTCGTTTTGGTAGATTCCACATGCTGAATAACTACTTCCATTGCAAGGGCAATACAACAGCTTGTATCAATCCACGATTGAGATCTGAATTCCTTATTGAAGGTAACTACTTTGAAAAGGGCGTGACAAAGATCTTCACTCAGAGTGGTGCTTCTTCCGTTATCTGGACAGACGACAATGTTGTTCTTGAGTCATTTGCAAAGCCAAAGAGCTTCTACAATGCGAAAGACGGAGAATGGCAAATTCCATATCGTTATAAGAAGATGCCTACTGAGCTTGTGAAGGATGATGTAAAGATCTATGCAGGTCCTACAATCTGGGGTTCAAAGAAATTTTCTGTCATTCCGGAGGATGAGCTCACGGGAATTGTAACCGTTACATCTGATCGCCCTACATCAAAGGCAATCTTCAACCTTATGGGACAGAAGGTAAACTCTGATGCAAAGGGTATTGTTGTCAAGGATGGCAAGAAGGTATTTGTGAAGTAAATATAAACAAAATAAAGACTATCGGCATTTATCATTTGATGAATGCCGATTTTTTTTGTGATAACGTAAGTTCGTTGTTTTAGTTGTTATTTCATCATCACTTAAATGAAAGCATCCTAACCTCTTTCAAGGTAGAAAAAGGCAACTACCTCCGTCATGCCTTCGCTTTAGCTCCTATGTAAATACTATAAAAAGACCATTAAAATACCATAAAGATACCTTTATATTACCATATTTTATGGTATTATTATGGTATTATAATGGTAATATAATGGTATTATAATGGTATTATCATTGGTGGTTGTTAGGAGGAACAAGGGTGGATTATAGGAGAAAGAAAAGAATTAAGTGATAGTCTATAAGCTCACGTTAATTTGCTTTCAATAAAATCAAGGGGCAAGCCCTGTTTCTTATTTGATGAGGATTGCGAAAACTTGGTTCCGCATAGCACCTGAGCCTTGCGAGGGATTATTGTTAGTAAAAAGAAGCTTGCCGTTTGCCAGAAAGGAGCATTAGCGAAGGGAAGACCAGCCAGACACAAGGAGGGAGCTTGCGAAACTTTATAGTCTATAAGAATAACTCACGTTATACTTACTGTTATTAACCTAAAAATGTAGTACAAATGATAATTTTTTACCAATTGTTTGAATTATTCTGTTGTAAATTTGGCGGTTTGTGATTTTTTTTTTACTTTTGCATTCGCAATTTAGTGGTTACCAGTACTAAATCAAGTACATACAAATACAAAGACGAGAATGTGATTATTTGCATAAACGTAATTTAAACTGTATTTTGTATGTGAAGTATTACTGGAATACCATGAGTACCAATAACTAATAATATAAAATTCGCAACTAAATGCCTATTGACCAGATCAATAACAGCTCAAATACACTTATGTCCAATGAACTGCAAGTTGAGGAAATGAAACGCATCATGACAGGTGCGGGATTGGGCATGTGGTCTGTTGAATTTTTCGAAGGGCTGTCCCCTCGAATGATTCTTGATGCCAAGATGGCTGAGCTATTTGGCATTAAGGATGTTTCTGCCATATCTCCCGAAGAGGTGTATGACTTCTGGCTTAGTAGGGTTAAGTTGGAGGGCAAGGTATCCGTAATCTCGGCTATTGAGAGTATGAAGCTCGGCAATGTTGAGGAGATAACCTATCTGTGGGAGCATCCTGTGCAGGGCGATCGCTATATTCGTTGTAACGGTTCTGGCAGACTCGTTGAAGGTAAGGGACAAATCCTTACGGGCTTTTGTTCTGATGTCAGTCCCTTGGTGTTCAAGGAAAAAGAACAGCAAAAAACAATTGCACAGATGGGGGCGGAGCTTCGTAGGGCTTATGAAGTCATTCAGTTCGTGTCACGCTCATGTACTTCCATATACCGCATCAATATGCAGACGGGCAGATATTTTCAGGTAAGCACGATGTTGGATAAAGTGGACAGGCTGCTCGGAACAGAGGGTGATGCGCGTGAGGGACTCCGAATGCTCTGTGATTACATTGTTAAGCCTGAGTGGAAAGAAACCATGCGTGCGTTTACCGACCTTGATAGGGTGCGTGAGCAACTGAGGACCCTTCCTATAGTCAAACAGGAGTTTGAGGGCAATATCCGTGGATGGGCTATTGCCTCTTTCGTTGCAGGCAAACGTGGTGAGGATGGCTATTGCACGGAAATTGTATGGACAACCGTTGATGTCAATGAGCAGAAACTACGTGAGCTAAGCCAGCTTAAAGCCTTGGAGGAAGCAAAGCGTGCTGCTATTGAGGCTAACCGTGCCAAGAGCACTTTCCTCTTTAATATGAGTCACGACATCCGTACTCCTATGAATGCAATCATTGGTTTTACGGGATTGCTGGAGAAACATCAGGATGAACCAGGGCGTCGTAATGACTATCTGAACAAACTGAAGGAGGCGAGTGCCTTGCTGTTAGGGCTTATAAATAATGTGCTTGAAATGTCGCGCATAGAGAAAGGACATCTCGATCTTGACATTCAGGCATGGGGCGTTGAGCAGATGTATGATTCATTCTGTTCGGTATTCCTTGACATGATGGTGCAGAAAGGAATCACCTTCTGCCATTCCATGGATGTGGAGCATGAATTCCTTTTCTGTGATCCTATAAAGGTTCGTGATGTGATTATGAACCTTATCAGTAACGCCTATAAATATACCCCTCGTGGCGGTAAGGTGGAACTATACATTCATCAGTATCCATGTGAGGAGGAAGGCTATGTCATGATGGAGACTATCGTCAAGGATAATGGTCAGGGAATATCAGCAGAGTTCCTTCCTCATTTGTTTGAGGAATTCACCCGTGAGCATAGCACTACTGATATAAAGGTTGAAGGAACTGGCTTGGGTATGCCTATCGTCAAAAATCTCCTTGACCTCATGGGAGGAACCATAGAGGTGGAGAGTGCTCCTGGCAAGGGAACCACGTTCAAGGTCTATCTCAAGCATCGCATAGCGCAGAAGTCAGATCTCCTCAATGTGGATATGCCTGATCTCTCAGACGTAGATTTCAAAGGTCGCCGAATACTTCTTGCTGAGGATAATGACCTAAATGCAGAGATTGCCATTGAGATACTGAAAGATGTTGGTCTTGTGGTTGATCGTGCGAATGATGGGCTTCAATGCGTAGAGATGATGGAGGCTGCACCTTCTGGCTATTATGATCTTGTGCTTATGGATATTCAGATGCCAAGGATGAACGGCTATGAGGCTACCCGCATCATTCGTCAGATGGATGATAGGGTGAAAGCTAACGTCACAATATTGGCTATGACCGCCAATGCCTTTGAGGAGGATAAGCGGGAGGCGCTTGAATCCGGAATGAATGCGCATCTTTCAAAACCTATCGAGGTGGATAAACTCGTAAAGACACTAAAGAGAAGCTTGAATTCTCGTAAATGATAAATGTAGTACTTCATATCGTAGATTTGTTACACTGGAGGGTTGCCTTTGGTGTGATATTCCTCGCTGTCTTGATATGTGTTGCTATCTATACGCTTTATAAGACATACAAGCGTGTGGTAGAGCATAATAAAATGGCGGAGAAACTGCGAGAAGTAGCTACTCACAACATCAGGACTAAGGCTGTGACCCAGATGTTGCTGGATAGGACACAGACGCATTTGTGGGAACTAAACAATGGGGTATTCAGTATCATTAATTTTGATTCGGGTACGCTTGATGATGCCGTCAGCATTGAGGGTATGAGGAGCGTATTTTCCGGAAGTGCTTTCTATAAGCGAAAGGTTGAAGAGTTCTTCCAGATAGAGGAGCCGGGAAACCATATAATGCAGATGTATGGTTCGTATGAAGGTCGTGATCCTCATTGGTATGAGTTGAGTATGCTTGTCGAGCAGACAGAGAACGGACTTGTTCGTAGAGGAACTACGATAATGATTGACCAACTCAAAAAGCGTGAGGCTATGGAACTTGATACTAACCGTATGCTTGCAAACGCAAAAGAGAAGGAGAATTTCATTTCGTGCATGAGTCATGAGATCCGTACTCCGCTCAATGCTATCGTCGGTGTCTCGGAATTACTTGCGAATATGCGAAGCTCCCTCACTCCAGAGGAAATAACGTATTTCGAGTGTGAGATTCGCAAGAACAATGCTCTGTTGATGAAGATGATTGAAGATATGCTTACAATCACCTTGATTGACAATAGCGGTATCACCGTGCAGTATGAGGAGCTAAGATATTCTGATTGTATTCCAGAGTTGGATGCAATGAAAGTTGATGATAGTCTTGCCGTCTTTGGACTTAACATTGTCGTGGAGGAGAATGGGGAGGATGTGCCTATCCGTGCCGATAAGAACCTGTTTCGGAGAATTATGTCCAATCTCTTTGACAATGCAGCCAAGTTCTCGCCAATGGGCTCTACGGTCACGGTAACACGTACTGTGACAGACAAGGAACTGATACTATCCATAAAGGATCAGGGCATAGGTATTGATCCGCAGTATCACAATCTTATCTTTAGCAGATTCTATAAGATTGACCATTTCTCACAAGGTGCAGGTCTCGGTCTTGCGCTATGTAAGGAACTTGCCGACTATATGGGGGCAAAGATCACGGTGGAGAGTGAATTGGGTAAGGGCAGTACGTTCAACCTGATATTTAGGAGGGGGGACAAGTGAATGAAAAATTAATAAATGAAAAGTGAAAAATGAAAAATACAATATACATTTGAGACCTTAAAATGTAATCTGTATTTTATAATTTTTCATTGTTCATTTTATAATTTAAGATATGAATGAATATTATTACATAGGAATTATCTACCTGATACTATTGACGGTGGTGCTGACTTTATGGAGGTTTATTGATGATAACTTCCAGAAGATGCAGTATCTCGAAAATGGTCGTGAGGCAGAGAGGTATATGGATAAGGTTCATGATATTCTGTCTTCCACTCAGGCATATTTGTGGTATATATATAAGGGTAAGCTGGTGTTCGGTCATCGCTTCTTTGAGAGAAACAAGTTGCGTGAACATAAGATTCCTCTTGAAGTCGTGTTTAGATGTGTATCCCGACAGAGCCGTATGGAGCTGCTCAAGGCTATGGAGAATGCTGACGAATCGGGTATCTATGTTGATTTCAACATCACTATGCCTGTGTCGCATGAGGTTCACTCTCTTGGTGTCCTTGTATGTAGGGAGAAAGATGAGATGACTCAAAAAGATAAAGGATCGAAGCAAGATAATGTTATGGGCTTCCTTACCATAATTGATGGCGCACGACAGAAGGAGAAGGAGCGTAAACGTGCATTCGACCTTGAGGAGGAAAGTAAGCTGAAGGCAAGCTTCCTTGCTGCTATGGGACATGAGATCCGTACTCCTGTGAATATCATTACTGGCTTCTCACAGATTCTTGCACAGACGGGAAGTGAAACTTCGGAAGAGGAACTGAAGAGCTATTCACAGATTATAGCAGATAATACTGATCAGTTGCTTCGTCTTCTGAATGATGTATTGAAGAGCAATACCGAGGGCGAGGAGATCCAGATGTCGCTAAAGACACGAAAGGTGAAGGATATCGTTGAGGAATTGTATGCAACGTATGATGTGGTGATACCAGACCACCTGGAGTATAACATAGTGCGAGGTCCGGAGGATGTTTACGTAGATGTGAACCGTAGTAGTATGATGCAGGTTATGTCTAATCTCGTCAACAACGCTGTCAAGTTCACGAAGGAAGGCAGTATCACGATGGGTTGGCAATGTACTGACGATAAGGCTATCATTTTCTTGGAAGATACAGGCATTGGCATTCCAGAGGAAAAGCAGGGACTTATCTTCGATAGATATTACAAGGAGAGCAGTAGCACGGCTGGAGCAGGCATAGGTCTTTCCCTCTGTCGTCGTCTTGTTGAGAACATGCATGGCAAGATTCAAGTGAAGAGCGAGGTTGGAAAAGGCTCAAGGTTCGAGTTGGTGTTTAAGAAAACGGAATAATTATGATACAGGTAGAAGAAGCATATCTCAATCATCTGATTTACATCTCTGAGCACGATGTGCTTACGGGGGTGCTGAATCGTTATGGTTTGAAGAAAAGAATAGCAGAATTGTTTAATCCAGAAGGCGAGGGCTACCTCTGTGTTGCGGATATAGACAATTTCAAGACCATAAATGATGCTTGTGGGCACATGGTAGGTGACAAGGTTCTGAGGGCGTTTGGTCAATGCTTGGAAACTATCACGAATTCTTCTGTTGCCCGTTTGGGAGGCGATGAGTTCTTTGTCTTCATCGACGGAATAAAGACAAATGAAGAGGTGGCAAAGGAGTTTGATGCCCTGAAGGAAAGGGTGAATGCTCTTGTAATTCCTGAACTTGGTAATCTGAAGTTGACCTTCAGCTTGGGTGCGCATTACTTCAAAGGTGATTTCGATGAGGTTAAGGCTATTGCCTATACCAAAGCCGATAAACTCTGCTATGAAAGCAAGAAGAAAGAAGGAAATAGCGTGACTATTGCCTGATGATATTTACAATATGTATCAATATCGAATTGTGCATTGTAAATTGTGAAATAGAAAATGAATTAGATGGACAATATACAAGTAAATAGCATGCTCTCAATGCCGATAGGTAAGCTTCTGAGGAAGTTTACCCCGCCAGCTGTGCTTGCGATGTCGGCTAATGCGATTTTTAATATATGCGAAATATTCATTCTCGGCAAAGGCGTAGGACTTGACGCTTTGGCAGCATTAGCTTGTACGTTTCCTGTCATAATTCTCATATCAGCCTTTGCTGCTCTCATCAATACCGGCACAGCTGCCAAAATAGCCGTGCTTTATGCGGAGAACAATCAGAAACAAGCTTTGAAGGTATTCGGTAATTCCTTCGTGGTGATGACAACTATGGGGACATTGCTCACGGTTGTGCTTGAAATATTCCTTGAGGATATACTTCGACTTTGCGGTGCATCGGATGTGACTCTGCCGTATGCCCTTGAGTATATGCGGATTATGCTTATTTCCACTATCATTCTGTTCTCAATGCAGGGTATGGGACGAATACTTCATATACAGGGGAATCCGAAGAAACAGATGATGCAGCAGTTATTAGGTATCACTTGTAATGTGATAATGTCCTTTATCTTTGTGTTTGTTCTCAAATGGGGAATGCGAGGAGCTGCCTTGGCTTCAATAATATGTGAAAGCGTCTCTTGGTTGCTATATCTGAAAATATTCTCTAACCATAATGCCTTCGTGCATTTCACTAAGGGAGGATTCCGCATTGATTCCGGTCTTGTAAAAGAGATATTGTCGATAGGATTATCACCGTTTTCCATTAATGCGTGTGGATGTGTGGTAGCCCTTATGATCAACCTTTCGCTTATTCAAGTGGCTGGTGAACATGGAGATCTGTATCTGGGTTCCTACGCCATCGTACAGAGAATTACTCAGGTGCTCATATCGTTAGTTTCCGGTCTTGCACTTGCATTGCAGATAATAACAAGCATAAATGTAGTTCGTCAGAATTATATACGAGTAAGAAGTGTCTTGATGTACACAATATTCCATGCGTTCGTCATCATGAGTATTGGCTATGGATTCGTAGTTGTCTTCACCAGGGAGTTGATGGCTTTCTTTACTAATGACGAGCAGATGATAGAAATAGGCGTGAAGGCATTGGTTATCGGCCTCTGTACCTTCCCGTTTGTCGCAAGTCAGATGGTAGCCGTGTCTTTCTTCCAGACATTAAGACGCCCACACGCCTCAATGATGATTTCGTTGACAAGACAGTTGCTCTTCCTGATTCCGATGCTGATTATCCTTCCGCATCTGATAGGGGTTACGGGAGTCTGGTGGAGTATGGCACTTGCTGATGTCGCAAGTGTAACAATAACTTGGATTATGCTTTATACGGAGACAAAGAAGTTAAGTTTATGAATTTAGAAGAATTATATATAAGTTTACATGGAGACTATGCGGATGCCAAGGCAAGACTGATGAATGACAGGCTCGTTGAGAAGTTTGTGCTGAAGTTTCCGTCTGATCCATCGATGCAACAACTTCGTGAAGCTGTCGTTTCTGGCGATAATGCTGCGGCTTTCCGTGCTGTGCATACGTTGAAAGGCGTGGCAGCAAACCTCTCTTTTTCTGAACTACGAAAAGCTGCTTCCGACCTTACGGAGCAGTTGCGTGGATGTGATAAGCCTGCTGACGCAGAGCTTCTGAAAAAGCTTGAGGAGGCTTATAAGCTTGTAATTGATAGCATTGATAAATTTACTATTTAACTATTTACTATGTACTATTTATGTACTATTTCCTATCGCGGTAGGCATTGACTATTTTGATTGGCGAAAAATAGTAAATCAACCAAATAGTAAATAAATAGTACATAGTAAATCTGTAAATTGTAAATTAAACTTGGTAAATAGTAAATCCGTAAATAGTAAATTAATTGGATTTATGGCTAATGAATCTGGGTATCGTTCAATCCTCGTAGTAGAGGATAACGAATTAAATCGCGAAATGCTTTGCGCTATGCTGGAGGACAGATACAATGTGCTTCAGGCAGAGAATGGTAAGGAGGGACTCGAGGTTCTTCAAGAGAACTATCGCGATATTTCTATCATCGTTCTTGATGTGCAGATGCCTGTCATGAACGGCTATGAATTTCTGCATGCCGTAAAGGATGATGATCTTTTGAGGGAAATTCCTGTTATTGTAGCCACAGGAAGTAGTGATATTGAGGAAGAAGAGAGATGCCTTGAGCTTGGTGCTACGGATTTCGTAATCAAGCCTTACAAGAAGAATATCGTGTTGAAGCGTATCAGTAACATCATTCGATTAAGAGAATCGGCTTCTACTCTGAAAGAGGTGGAGTTTGACGACCTTACTGGGGTATTTACCCGACAGGCATTCTTTCATCATGCCCAGAAGATATTGCAAGATAATCCTGACATTGACTTCACATTGGCTATTTCCGACATTCAGGATTTTACCCTTGTAAAGGAACG
Organism: uncultured Bacteroidales bacterium; assembly: GCA_902801425.1. Taxonomy (GTDB): domain Bacteria; phylum Bacteroidota; class Bacteroidia; order Bacteroidales; family Bacteroidaceae; genus Prevotella. The sequence goes on from CADCIQ010000027.1 coordinate 29,495, forward strand.
CTATGGAATGAAGGTTGCCAACGATCTTCTTTTGCGTAATGTTGCTTTGCTACGCAAGGCTCAGGTGGAGAATTACGTCTTTGGACGCTATGACGATAACCAGTTCATTGTTATGGCACCAAGTTCCGAACGCTATGCTGAGATTAGGAAACAAAGAAGGGGACGACTCACGATTCCGCTGCCAGAAGAGGGCGTTGCTGTGCTTAAGTTCGGTGTAAAGCGTTCTATTGAGCATGATGTCTCGATAAAGGAACATTGCCGTCATGTCCTTATGGCTCTCGATACTATAAAGCATGTGTATGGTGTCAACTATACTCTGTTTGATGAAAATATGCAGAAGTACTATGATCGTCGCATAGCTATAGAGAGGTCAATGGTTAAGGCTCTGGAAAATGGGGATTTCCAGATCTTCTATCAGCCAAAGCATGATTCGCGTACAGGTAAACTTGTCGGAGCTGAGGCTCTTGTGCGTTGGACTCATCCTGAGTTCGGTTTCTTGTCGCCTGCCGAGTTCATTCCAGTCTTTGAGCAGACAGGCTTTATCTCTGAAGTCGATTTCTATGCATGGAAACGCACTTGTATGAATCAGCGTGAATGGCAGGATAAAGGACTTCGCATAGTGCCAATATCCGTAAACTGCTCTCGTTCGGAGTTGCTGCAGAATGATTTCCTTCATAAGTGGTTTAAGCCTCTGAAGGATTCAGCTCTCTCATCTCAGTATATGCATCTTGAGGTGACTGAAAGCCTGTTTACCGAGCATTTCGATAAGTTGTCGGAGGTGTTGCGCGAATGTCAGCAGAGAGATGTAAAGATTGAGCTTGACGACTTTGGTACTGGCTATTCCTCTCTCAGTATGTTCCAGCTCTTGCCATTGGATATAATCAAGTTTGACATGGCTTTCGTCAAGGGACTTGATAGTCCTCGACAAGCCCGTGTAATGGCTGCTTGTGTCCGTCTTGTTCATAACCTTGGCTTGAAAAGCATTGCCGAGGGAGTGGAAACGTCCCAGCAACTTGAGAAGGTGAAGGAAATGGGAATCGATGCTGTTCAGGGATATTATTATTCACGTCCGTTGCCTAAAGCTGAATTTGAACAGTATTTGATGAGTGTATGAAATTCAGCATTAGTCAGATAAAGATTGCCCTGGTTGTTGCCGCTGTGATTATCGCAGCGGCTTCACTCGTTGTATCTCATATACTTGTGCGCGACCTTGCCATTGAAGAGCGTAACCGAATGGAAGTATGGGCAGAGGCTATGCGCTCTCTAAGCACGGCTGAAGAGAATACTGATCTGAACCTTGTGCTGAAGGTAATCAATGAGAATAACACTATTCCTGTCATTGTGACCGATGATCAAGGCAATGTGCAGACTTTCCGTAATGTGGAGATTGATGCAAGTAACTATGAAGATAGCATGGCTGTTGCTGCTCAGATGGCAGAGAAGATGCGTGCTTCTGGTCGTGACATAAAGATCTCGCTTGGTTCGGATGCTGGTTCTATCCATGTGAGCTATGACGAGTCGGTCATGATAACCCGTTTGTCGTTCTATCCATACGTTCAGCTGGGCATCGTCCTTATCTTTGTCGTTATTGCCATCTTTGCGCTTCTGACCTCTAAGAAAGCCGAGCAGAATAAGGTGTGGGTAGGGCTGTCAAAAGAAACGGCTCATCAGTTGGGCACACCTATCTCTTCTTTAATGGCTTGGACAGAGATACTTCGTGAAACCTATCCTGACGATGATCTTATCCCGGAAATGGATAAGGATGTGAAGCGTTTGCAACTTATTGCCGAGCGATTCTCGAAAATTGGCTCTATCCCAGAGCCTGTTGATACTCCATTGGCAGAGATGCTCCGTCATGTGGTGGATTATATGGATCGTCGTACATCGCAGAAGGTCAGAATAATTGACGGGTTTTCTGATTGTCAGGCTCATGTCAAGGTTAATCCTTCTCTTTTTGAATGGGTGCTTGAGAATCTCTGTAAGAATGCCGTTGATGCTATGGAAGGAGGCGGTTCTATCACGATCAAGGCGGTTGCTTCCCCGCGTGTCGTTATTGATGTTACTGATACAGGCAAGGGAATAGAAAAGAAGAATATAAAGAACGTGTTCCGTCCCGGCTTCACTACTAAGACTCGTGGCTGGGGACTTGGTCTCTCGCTTGCCAAGCGCATCGTAGAGGAATACCATCACGGCAAAATCTATGTTCTGAAATCAGAAGTAGGGAAGGGTACAACATTCAGAATTGAGGTGTGATATGTATATGTCCCCCTCCCGTTCGGTTCTGCCTCATCCTCCCGTTGCGCTCGTATCCCTTGATTTTTCAAGTGTTTGTTTGTTTGTTTGTTTCGAGAACTAAAAACGGCTCGTTTCACAACGAACCGCTTTTTAATGAATATTATTTCTGTTGACAAACAAAACTGCCAGTCTGAGTTTTCTTACATGAAGGCTAAAATTCCCAACTTGCATTTTTTATGTAAATTATTGTTGTGTCAATATTGCCTTTTTTCCCTACTTTTCTGTTTTTATGCAAAGCTTGCGTTAAAATAGGTTAAAACTGTATAAGATTGGGATTACAAACATTTCAGACGAGCTATAATTCAAAATCGGGAATTATAGCGAGAAAATTACAAAACTACAAAACTACACTCTATGCAACAAGGTATCAATTATATTTCTTATATAATAAGGTTTGCGCGTAAATTAATAAGGAGAAATTTTTCTCGGTGGGGGTGAAAATTCGTGTGTAGTTTTGTAGTTTTGTAGTTTTTTTTTGTGCTAAAGAGTGTTAAAATGGTGCGAAATGTTTGGCGGTTTGCGTAAAATTACGTATCTTTGTATGCGTGAGGTGGTCAAGTGTTGCTCTTCTGCTGCTCTTCTCTTCCTCTCCTTACCAAGAAAAACACGGCACTTTGCCAAGCAATGTGCCAGAAAACTTCCTTAAAAGGAAGCCATGAAAAACGTAAGTATCAATTTCGTATAGAAGCAAAAAGGCGAAAGTCAAAAGGCAAAAGTCTTTAGCCATTAGCCTTTAGCCCTCAATAGAAATAAGGGCGAAACAAACAAACAAACAATCAAACACTTGAAAAATCAAAGGGATTACTCCTGCGGATGTGCTCTTTCATACTCTATGGCTGCAAGGATGAAAGCACCGAGAGCCTTGCCCTCGGTTTGCATATCACGCTCCATTACTCGGCTTACATCAGGACCGAGAAGATAGTAAGGAGCAGAGCCGTCACGTTTTTCCTTGCCTCCGAGACCTGCCGAGCGACAGCTACTTATGATGTCGATACCACCGAAAGGAGAACCATCGTCCACGAGGACTGTCTCGATGAATCCGCGATAAGCCTTTTCGCACATGGCTGTATAATCATCTTCAAAAAGTCCGAGACGCATACCCTTATAGTAGGATGCTATGAAGAGAGCCGATGCCGAAGATTCAAGATAGTTATACTTTGGTGCCATGTCAACGCCCTTGTATGAGGTTGCATTATAGCCGGCACCTCTGTCAATGAGCTGATACCAGCAGCCAGTTCTCTGTTCCTGATACATGGCAATGCCTCTTGCAAGTTCGTTAAGATACTGGCGGAGAATGGTATAGTTCGTCGTGTTGTCAACCTTGGCTTTCTGCATTTCCTCAAGAACATCAACGAGAGCGAGGAAATACCAACCCTCAGCTCTTGCCCAGAACTCCTTGCTGCAACCAGTCTTTGGGTCTGCCCAGCAAGAAGAGAGCGAGTCGGTTGGAGTAGCAGAGAATGCGTGATATAGAAGATGCTTGTCGTTGTTCCAGAGATAGCTCCAAGTGATGTTGAACTGATTGGTGATGAAATCCCAGTCACTCTCAGCACTTCCGGTTACGTTACGACCGTAGTTGATAAGCTGTGCCATAAGGGCAGGTCCCATATACTGACCGTCGAGCCACATCTGGTTAGGGTAGCTCTTCTTGTGCCACATACCGCCACGAGCCTCTTCAAACTGTGAATCTGTGATGGTATATTTCTTGATATGAGCCTGAAGGCCTTTTACGGCTGCATCAATGGCAAGTTCTGCCTTTATAGCCGTGGAATCGTTGCAGAAAGGGGCATAGAGACCGCCTTCCTTTGTGAGTGAATAGATAGGGAGGTAGATCTTGGCAGAGTTGAGGTCGTCAAGACTTCCGCCCTTGGTTGGTACCTTGTTGTAATAGAGATTGGCATACCACTCCACGCTATAGAAAATGCTACGAGCCCATGCCTCCTGCTTGTAGAGGTCAACAGCTTCCATAGTGGCTTTGGCTACAAGTCCTGGCACATAGTCGAAAGTCGTCTTGCTCTTGCTGTCGAGAGGAGTATCTAAGGTGCCGTCCATAAGGAAGACTGGGAATCCCATTGGTTTCTTATTGCCGTAGAAGTCGTGTATCCTGGATTCAATAGCGAGGCGTGAATACCTTGTTTCCTCATTGAATTTTAGCGGTTTTGCTGAAGTACCTATCGGGAATAAAAATACTGTAATAAAAGTTGCTAAAATTTGAAATGGTTTCATTTCTATATTTATATGTATTTTAATCATGAAAATAGTGCATATTAGTCTTTGGACTGGTGCACGTTTTAACATTTTCGAATGCAAAGTTAGGAAAAAAAGTGGTATCTGAGATTAAATATTTGGTTAAAATTTCCTTATTTCGGGAAAAGTTAGTAAATTTGCACTAAAATAGTACTCCATGATGGCTGAATTGAAAAGTGGAGTTGCTAAAGAGACCCGGAAAACCAGGGGAAATGGATAATCTGGAATATCTGGATTTACTGGAAATCCTGGCTTTTCCGGCGAATTAAGAAAAATAACAAAAAAGATAATATATGGAAGAAATCAAGAATGAGGAGGAGAAGAAGAGCCTCAATTTCATAGAGCAGAAAGTGGAAAAGGATCTTGCTGAAGGCAAGAACGGAGGTCGTTTGCAGACTCGTTTCCCACCAGAGCCTAATGGCTATCTGCATATCGGTCATGCCAAGGCTATCGCACTCGACTTTGGCATAGCTCAGAAGTATGGTGGTGTTTGTAATCTTCGTATGGATGACACCAATCCTCAGAAAGAGGATACAGAATATGTAGAGGCTATCAAGCGCGATATTGAGTGGCTCGGTTTCAAGTGGGGCAATATCCTGTATGCTTCTGACTATTTCCAGAAGCTCTGGGACCTCGCCGTAGAGCTTATCAAGCGTGGCAAGGCATACGTTGACGAGCAGTCAGCCGAGGAAATCGCCGCACAGAAAGGAACTCCTACTCAGCCTGGTCAAAACTCACCATATCGTGATCGTCCTGTTGAGGAAAGCCTTGCTCTCTTCGAGGAGATGAACTCTGGCAATATGGAGCCTGGTAAGATGGTTCTCCGTGCTAAGATTGATATGGCAAGTCCAAATATGCACTTCCGTGATCCTATCATGTATCGTGTGCTCAATATGCCTCATTGGCGTACTGGCAATAAGTGGAATGCATATCCTATGTATGACTATACCCACGGCCAGTGTGACTATTGGGAGGGCGTGACACATTCACTCTGTACATTAGAGTTCGTTAGCCATCGTCCACTCTATGACCTGTTCGTTGACTGGGCAAAGGAAGTGGCTGGCGATGATAAGCCTTTGGATGATAATCGTCCACGTCAGACTGAGTTCAACAAGCTCAACCTCACCCATATTCTTCTTTCAAAGCGTAACCTTCTTATGCTCACGAAGGAAGGTGTTGTTTCCGGCTGGGATGATCCTCGTATGCCTACAATCTGCGGTTTCCGTCGCAGAGGCTACTCTCCAGAGGGAATCCTGAAGTTTATTGATAAGATTGGCTATACAACCTTCGATGCTCTAAACGAGATGGCTCTTATGGAAAGTGCTATCCGTGAAGATCTTAACACACGCGCAACTCGCGTAAGTGCTGTTATTGATCCTGTGAAGCTCGTCATTACCAACTATCCGGAAGGCAAGACAGAGGAGCTTACGGCTATCAATAACCCAGAGGATGAGAATAGCGGTACGCACGAGATAACCTTCTCTCGCAACCTTTGGATTGAGCGCGACGACTTCATGGAGGATGCTCCAAAGAAGTTCTTCCGTCTAGGTCCTGGTAAGGAGGTTCGTCTGAAGAATGCATATATCATCAAGTGCTCAGAGAATCCAGAAGAGTGTATCGTGAAGGATGCAGAGGGCAATATCGTTGAGATTCATGCAGAATATATCCCTGAGACAAAGACAGGTGAGGCTAATGCTAATATGAAGATCAAGGGAAAGACTATCCATTGGGTTAGCGTTGACCATTGCGTAGAGGCAGAGGTAAGGAACTATGACCGCTTGTGGATGGTAGAGAACCCTCGCGATGAGGTTGCCAACTACTCTAAGAGCCTCGGCAAGGAGCGTATCGATATAGAGGATATGCGTCATTTCATCAACCCTAACTCTCTTGAGATCAAGACAGCATACGTTGAGAAATGGCTCACTAACGCCAAGCCTCTCGACTATCTCCAGTTCCAGCGTATCGGCTACTACAACGTAGATTTCGACTCAACGCCTGAGAAACTTGTGTTCAACAAGACGGTGGGGTTGAAGAGTAGTAAATAAAAATAAATGAAAAATGAAAAATTATAAAATGAAAAATACGTGATAGCATCTATCGCGAACCTGAACACATCAGGATTGTAATCTGTATTTTTCATTTTATAATTTTTCATTTATCACTTAAATATGATCCCTTCCGATTTTCAACGATACATAAGATCAAATGAGTTCAAGGAGCTCCTTGCGAAGGTGCAAGGGGCAATGGAACAGGGCGCCGGAGAATACTTCGACGCTGATGATCTTGTAGATGTTGCAGAATACTTCCATGTGAAGGGTGATGAGCCAATGGCAGAGAAGGTGGTTGACTATCTCCTTACGCTGTTTCCTGACAATGAGAAGGGACTTGTGTTCAAGGCACGTACCGCCATTATGGCTGATAAGGTAGGGGAGGCTGAGAATATCTCAAAACTCCTTGTTGATGCGGATATAGTTGATGCCGTCTATCTAAAGGCGGAGATAATGCTTTGTCGGGAAAAGGCTGACGAGGCTCAGCAGTTGCTCGTGGATAAGTGTCCTGAACTCCCAGAGGATTCTATGGGAGAGACGGGAAATCTCGGTTCTGCATTTGCTGATGATGACGATGATGATGAAGAGGAGTGCTCGCCTTCTGATGTGTTCAACGACTATGTGCTTGATGTCACGCTGCTTATGTGCGATTATCGCCAATGGGACTATGCCGACTACTGGCTTTCAAGAGTCTCTGACGAGACATATTGTGAGGAGGGTGACTATCTTGAGGCAAAGGCAAGGATATTGACTGCTCGTGAACAGTATGCCGAGGCTATCGACTATTGGAACAAGAGTATCGATGTGGATGCCTACTCGCTTATGGCTTGGCTTCAACTGGCTCAATGTCAGTATCATCTGGGACTTACCCATGATGCCCTCCAAAGTGCTGAGTATGCTGAGGCTATCCAGCCAAATCTCCCGGAGGTCTATCTAAGCAAAGGAAACTGCCTCTTTGCTCTCGGGGATAACGAAGGAGCAAAGAATGCTTTTGAGCATTATCTCACACTTGTGCCGTTCGATGTTCAGGGCGAGGTTTTACTAGCCTCTGTGCTTTTTGCTATGGAGGATTATGCTAATGCTGAATCGCATATTCAGGAGTCAATATTCTCTCTTGAGCAAGAGCATGACGATCTTGATGGTTCTGTGCCTGAGATAGTCAGGATGGAGGTGTATCGTCAGGCTGCCTATATCGCGGCAGCACAGGGTAAGGAGGGCGATGCCATGTTCTATGCCGACAGACTTGAGATGTGTGGCGTAGCGGAATATAAGGTGCTTCTGCTTCGTGGTGGCATAAAGCTCGAACAGCATGACATGCAAGCGGCATACGACTATTTCAACAAGGCTCTTATAAAGACTGATAATGATCCGCAGACATATATCAAGATCGGCTGTATGTTTGTTGATGCAAGCGCATACGAGGTTGGTTATCAGGTTCTTTTCGAGACAAAGCGCATTCTTTCTGAGTGTGGTGTTGAGATGGATTCCGGCTTTGAACGCCTTGCATTCGCGGCTCTAAAGACAAATCATCGTGAAGAATATCTTGAAGCCTTGGCAAAGGCGATAGAGACAAATCCTACAGATACAATGACAATCTTCTCTACACACTTCCCGAAGGAACTGCCCATGAAAGAGTGGGTGGAGTGGGAGAGAAAGCAATAGCCACAGCCCCTCACCCGTCCTACGGACACCCTCTCCCCAAGTGGCGAGGGAAAAGTTACTCTTAGAGAGACAAAAGGTTAGAAATTATAAAAAAAACAACAATTAAAATAGTATATTCTCAATAACGAATAATGGTAACTCATCCCTCGCCCCTTGGGGAGAGGGTGCCCGTAGGGCGGGTGAGGGGCCGTGTTTTTAATGTATGTTCTCATCACTTCTATCAAATCTTAATTACCCAACGATCTTTTTCTTGATGCTGTTGGAGAGTACCGTGATACCGGTACCGTCAGAACTCGTAGTATCACCTGCAGCCTATCATGCTGCTGGTGGAAGTCTTAATGTATGGCTCGTGATATTGTTTGCCACTATCGGTGCTGATTGTGGTGCGACAATCAACTATCTCGCGGGCAAGTATCTCGGTCGTCCTGTCATCTACCGCTTTGCAAATAGCAAATGGGGCAAGATGTGCCTTCTTAATCAGGAGAAGGTGGAGAAGAGCGAGAAGTATTTCGATGATCATGGTAAGGTTGCAACCATAACAGGTCGTCTCATTCCTGGCATCCGCCATCTCATCAGTATTCCTGCCGGTTTGGCAAGGATGAACTTTGGCAGTTTCCTTCTCTTCACTACTATTGGAGCGGGCGTATGGAATTGTATTCTTGCTGCTCTTGGTTGGTATCTTTATAGCGTTGTGCCAGAGGATCAGCTTGAGGGCAAGATACTTGAATATGGCGAGTATATCAAATATGCCATCATCGCGCTTGTTCTCCTTGCTGTTGTCTATTTCTTTGTAAAGCATAAGATGAAGAAATAAGTCTATCCTAATTATTCGTAAAAAGCCGTCTCACCTCCCAAGTGAGGCGGCTTTTTGTTCGTTCTTCCTCTGTAGATACTCCATACATACTCCATAGTTTCGATGGAGTATCTATGTAGTTGAGATGAAGTAATGATGGAGTATCTACGAAGAAAGTACCATGTAGCTGTTACGGATTCGTCTTGTCGCTGTTGAGTGATTTTAAAATGCTAAAAACGTGAGTTTGATGAATTTTTCTATTCGTATGTCATTGAATATCATGTGGTTGAAAGAGCTCTGAACGTCGAAGAGGTCGGCGGCCGAAGGGAAAGCCAAGGAGCGACACCTAAAAGGGTAGTCCTTTACCTCTCCCCTTCTCCTCCCATCCGGAATAAGAGTTGAATAAGAGTTGAATAAGAGTAGCATAAGAGTAACATAGGAGTTACATAAGACTCACCATCGTGGTACTGAGCGGTGGTTTCGTCGCCGTAAACCTCGCGTCCGAGATCCTCCCTTTGACACTACAAAGATAGTGATTTTTCACGAGATACACAAGTAAAATAACGGTTATTTCATTCTCTTTCAAGCGTTTGCGTCAAGATGCGCAGCGTTGCGTAGAAACGGCATAGCAAATCGAGGGAAGTGGTGTAGTGGTGTAGTTGCTTCCTATATATAAATAAAAAAACAGGAAAATAAAATTGCATTACAACAAGTTATTTTTTGATTTTTCTCCTACCTCCTATATGGGCAACTACACCACTACACCACTTTTTCATATTTTACGTGTATTTTTGCAGAAAAAAGAATAAAGGAAACGGATTTATCAGATTTATCTGATAGCTGGCGCAATAATGTTTTGCGCTATTAAAATCGGATAAATCAGAATAATCCGTTTCCCTTTTTGGTCGGGAATATTAAAATCTCAGAGAGCGGAAATCGGTCTTACTTCTATCAAAAAAAACATGCTCGAAAAATTCAAGCCAAACACATTTCCGATACCGAGCAGAGAATTATTTTTCCACAATTTTCAACAAGCTAAAGCCTGTTCAAAATCTTACCAATCTCACAAACCATGCAAATCTAATTTCAAAGGATGAGCCACAATAACTCTTCTTTATTCGTCCCGAAAGATTAGAAAATTCGGGACAGAAACAAAAAAAAAGCGCAAATCATAAGACTTACGCTTTTAAGGGTGGAGGGTGGG
>CADCIQ010000028.1 GCA_902801425.1 uncultured Bacteroidales bacterium
GCTTGGCTACACGAATTATCCGTGAATTAAGCGTAAATTATCGTAAATTTTCAATGAAAGGAAAAGAATTTATGGAAAATTCACGTTCAATTTACGTTAGTTTACGTAGCTCCACATAGTGGAAACAAAGAAACTATAATTTCGTCGAACTCACGTTATATTAATGTTATGCGACAGCAAAAGCTAATTCGTCGAACTCACGTTAACTTACAGAAAAAATCAAAACGCAGAGACGCTAAACCAATTGAAAAATGGGAAATTATTAAAACGCAGAGACGCGAAGGCGCAAAGAAAAATCTCTGCGACTTAGCGTCTTTACGTTCTATGCACAAGGGCGAAAATTGGGAATGTAAAGTAACGTGAGTTCGACGAAAAAAACGCTGCGCTTGGCTACGTGAATTATCCGTGAATTAGCCGCAAATTATCGTGAATTTTTCTTTATTCAATACATTTGCACGGTTAATTCACGGAAATTCGTGTAGCCCCACGCAGTGGATTTTGCAGCTTGCTGCTATATGATTAATTCATCGAACTGACGTTAAAATAAATTGTTTACAAAAAAAATAGAAACCCTATGTGAGTGAAGAGTGAAGAACGAAGAGTGAAGAAGGTTTAGCTCGGCGACCGAAGGGAAAGTCAATTTGAGTTTGTATTGCAGATTATGAATGTTCATAGCCTTACAAAATGTAACTTAAATTCTTCACTTTTCACTCTTCACTCTTCTCTTTTTTATTTCTTGCTGTTTGACTTAATAATACTATAAGCGGAGTACAGACCGAGCTCTCCTGCCTTGCTGAGATCGGCATTGCCCTTAATCCTGTCTCCTTTATAATAATACACCATTCCACGGTTGAAATATGCCTCTGCCAGACGGTCGTCGAGCGCAATGGCACGTGTGAAATACTGTATTGCCTTGTCGTAGTCCTGACGATGCGCAAGGAAGGTGCCATGACAATAGAGGATATAGGCATTGTCTTTATCAAGTGACTCAGCCTTCTCAAAATCAGCATTGACACTTTTCAGACGGAGCTGTGCCGTCATTGGCTCAACACCACCAGTCTCATAGTCAGCCTGACGCGCATTGCAGACTGCCCTATGCCACCAACCAAGAGCGGAATTAGGATTCTCGGCAAGATAGGCATCCACATCCTTGAGGGCATCCCCATAGTTCTGACCTATGCAATAGGCTACGCTTCGTGCAAAATACGCAGAAGGTGACGGATGTGGAGCATTTTCGAGCCTTGCCGTGAGGGCATCGGTAATGTCGAACTGCTTCTTTATCTCATCATTGGTGAGATGAGTAGAAACGGTTGATACCGTGAGCCTTACCCCATCCGTCTGCTTATTCAGCACATCAACCTCTGCCACGAAAGGATGATAGTTGGTCATGGCATTGCTGTAATCGAACAAAGACAGACTGATATAAGGCTGATACCGTGACTCTACACGATGATTCTGCACCTTACCTCGATAGTCACTCTTATATTCATGCTCATCGGTCTGCTCATCCTCAACAACTATCTGGTCATACTTGTTAGGATCAATTTCACTCTTCTTACGCATAGCCTCAAGTTTCTTACGGCTCCAGCGAGGCTGCTTGCCAAGATGTTTGTCGTTCTGCGCCTTCAGAATGCGAAACTCGTCCATTTCCGCCTTTGCCGTCATTCCCAAACGACGATAGCACTCTGCACGATAATGCAGGCCTGTCCAGAAATTAGGGAACACATCAATCACCTTGGTATAGTCGGCAATGGCAGCCCTCAGATCGCCTGTACGATCAAGCAAGGTGGCACGATTAAACAGAGCCATCATGTTATTAGGCTCAAGGGCAAGCACGTAGTTGAAATCCTCTATGGCATTATTGTCATCGCCCACTTGCTGACGCAGGAGACCGCGGTTATAGTGTGCGAGGAAATTGTTCGGATCAATGTCAAGGGCGAGGTTATAGTCAGACATCGCACCACGGAGATTATTCAGGTGAAGACGAGCCACGGCACGGTTGATGTAGTTAGTAGCCTTCTTAGGCATCAAATGGATAGCCTTTGAAAGATACTCGTCGGCATCCTTCCATTCTTTTTTTGACAGGCAGATACCGCCTCTGAATCTCCATGCCTCTGCATTGTACGGATCGACTTCCAACGACTTGGCAAGCCATTCCATACCCTTCACGGTGTCTTTCTGCTGAAGATACACCTCACTCTTCAGAAGATATGGAGCAGCGTTTTTCTTCCACTTAGAGATTATGGTGTCAAGTTCGAGATGCGCACGCTCATAGTCCTTTATCTCTACACGACACGCAGCACGATTATACCAGAAGTTCTGTATCGTAGGGTCGAGTGAGAGGGCTTTATCATAGTCGGCAATAGCTTCCTCATATTTTCCCATGCGTATCCGGGAGATACCACGAAGGTCATAGAGTGCCGTGATATAGGGATTGAGATTGATAGCCTCAGAGACATCAGCCTCCGCACCACGATAATCATCAAGCCGGAACTTTGCCTCAGCCCTGTAATGCCATGCCTCATAGAGGCTCGGCTTCATTGCTATTACTTTATTAAAATATTGTATGCCAAGGATGTAGTCTTCATAAGACACAGCTACACGACCAGAAGTTATCAGACGGTCAATATTATACTGTGCATGGACTTTAGCTGAACAGAAAAAAGAAAAGAGAATAAAGAAAGCAAAGGAAAATCGGGAGAAGACATTTGATTGCATCATTCTCCTTATTATAATACCCATGCGTTCCTTATTCTCCATATATACTTGTCTTAATCTTGACAAAAAGCAATTTAGCAGGACACCGCTTGCGCGGATTTTTTCTTAGAAAGTAAATTAGGAGTAAATTTATTCAGTAAATTATATCAGTAAATTTTAAAATGGGCTTAATTTCCCCAGCGGCGAATGCCGCGTCCAATTTACTGGTTTTAATTTACTGAGAATTTACTTTCCAAAAGAGAGAATTTACTTTCCCCTCGGAATCCTCACCTTATATCCGCAGCGGAAGCGTCCCTGAAGCAGGGCGCGGAGCTTTGACTTGATAAGTTGCTTACGGAGTGGCGAGATACGGTCGATGAACATCTTGCCGTCAAGATGATCAAATTCATGCTGCATTACGCGAGCCAGATAACCGTCAACCCATTCATCGTGCTCCTGGAAATCCTCATCCATGTACTTTACACGGATGCGTGTAGGACGCACTACCTTTTCGTGGATAGCTGGCAATGACAGGCAACCTTCCTCTGATGAGTCCTTCTCCGTATCATCATACTCAACGATATGAGCATTGATGTAAACCTTGCGGAAGTCCTTGTACTCAGGAAGATCCTCTGACAGCACATCAAGGTCGATGCACACCACACGAACATCACGACCCACCTGTGGAGCTGCCAAACCGATACCCTCACTCTCAGCAAGGGTTTCCCACATATCTTCGATAAATTTCTTAAGTTCTGGATAGTCAGGGGTTATATCCTGTGCCTCTTTGCGGAGAACCGGCTGACCATAAGTATAAATAGGTAATATCATATAGACTGCATATAACTTTGCAAAATAATCGTGGCACTTATCTCATCGACGAGTGCCTTGTCCTGACGGGCTTTCTTCTTTAAGCCTCCATCAAGCATAGCCTTGTGAGCCAGCACCGATGTGAATCTCTCATCCACATACTCAATCGGCACTTCCGGATGCCCCTTTCGCCACCTGTTGACGAAAGCCTCCACCCTCGCAAGATTCTCACTTGGCTGACCGTTTGGCTGCATAGGCTTCCCTATGACCACCCTCTCCACCTGCTCGCGAGACAGATAGTCATTAAGATAGTCCCATAACAAATGAGTACTGACAGTGGCCAGTCCGTTTGCGATAATCTTCAACGGGTCGGTCACTGCCAGTCCTGTGCGTTTACGGCCGTAATCAATAGATAGGATTCTACCCATTAATTATTGTTATAGAGCAACCATGCACCTGGATAGTTTGCACTCAGGTTATCACGGCTCATAATTGCGTCCTGCTTTGTATCGTATGTAGAAGCGATTACACGGTACATGTTACGATCCTGATTGTATGCCACCTGTGCAGAATAGCCAGAATTAACGAGTGTGCGCTGAAGTCCCTCTGCATTAGCCTTTACACCGAAAGAACCTACGACAACAGAGAATGCCTTGAGACCTACGCCGTTGACAACGGTGAGACGCTCCTGACGAACAGGCACATTGTCATTAGCTACAGGCTGCTGAGCAACCTGCTGCTGATACTGAGGCTGCTGCTGAACATATTGTTGCTGTGGCTGCTGATACTGAGGCTGTTGCTGAACATACTGCTGCTGTGGCTGCTGCTGAACATACTGCTGCTGTGGCTGTTGCTGAACATACTGCTGCTGTGGCTGCTGTACGTACTGCTGCTGAACAGGCTGCTGGTACTGTGGCTGCTGCTGATACTGAGGCTGCTGGTACTGCTGCTGAACATACTGCTGCTGAACAGGCTGAGCGATGTTCTGAGGCTGCTGCTCAACAATTTCCTCCTGCGCCTTAGCTTTTTCATACGCCTTACGATATGCACTCTGTTGGTTAGCTGCACCACAACTTGCTAAAAAAGCTACAGCCAACAAAGCTGCGCCATTGATAACTATCTTCTTCATGTGTCTATAATTATTATAGTTTTATTAATTCAATTGAAATCTGTGCACAAAATTACGAAAAAAATGTAAAGACGAGAAAGAAAAGCACATAAAGTTTGTTAAATTAGCCGTAAAAAGCGCATTTATGTACGAAAAACGGAAGATTTAGGGTTTTTAACACAAAAAAACTTGCAATTTAGAAAAGATTTCTTATCTTTGCACTCAGAGAATTAGTCAAGATGGAGAACAGAATCTTTCATCAGCTACTAATCACAAGTGAATAACAATCATTAATAACTAACATTAAAAAAGAATAATCAATTATGAAAGCATTAGGTTACATAGGCGCATTTCTCGGCGGAGCCGTTGCAGGCGCAGCTCTCGGAATTCTTCTCGCACCAGAAACAGGAGAAAACACACGCAACAAACTCACTGACGCAGTAAAAGACTTTTGCGATAAACACGATATCAAGCTCTCTCGCAAGCAGGTAGAGGAACTCGTTGACGAAGTACAGGACGCAGACATTGCATAAGCATAAGTAGATGTTTTCCAGCGATAAAAACATAGAGACAATAGCGCAGCTTGTTGAGCAACTGAAGCAATACGGCGGACTGAGGCTCGAAATGCTGAAGCTTGATGCCACAGAGAAGACAGTAAAGATTATCTCTGCCCTCATTCTCGGCTTCTTGCTCCTGCTCATCGTATGTGCCGTTGCCATCTGCGCTTCTTTCGCTGTGGCATACGCACTTGCCGACCTGCTTGATTCTACAGCTCTCGGCTTCCTCTGCGTAGCCGCGTTCTATCTATTATTATTGATAATTGTTTACGTGCGCAAGAAGGCTTGGATTGAGCGTCCACTTGTTAAGTTCCTTGCCACTATCTTATTAGAGGATGTATGACAGAAGAAGAACCACTAAAGTATCAGTCGCTCCTGGCAATCCACGCACGTAAGATGCAATTAAACAAGGAAATCCAGCGCAGCGAACAAAAGATTAAGACAACGTGGGATTCCATCTTCCATCCGAAGGCGGATCCTGTTCCGAACACTCCTGCCCAGCGATTCCTATCATTGGCCTCATCAAGTGTGGGACTTATTGATGGCGCTTTGCTCGGCTGGAAACTTTACAAGAAATTTATACATAAATAATCAAATCAGTCTATCAGAATCACCGTCCCTGAGAAATCAGAGACGGTGTTTTTGGGTAAAATTAGAAAGTAAATTTCACTTTTGGGAAAGTAAATTCGCTTACGCGAAAATATTTGAAAGTAAATTGGAAATAAATTAAACCAGTAAATTAAGACCAATAAATTATAATGTGAAAAAATAATTTACTGAATATAATTTCTTCGCAAGGCTCAGGCGCTACGCGGAGTCCTGATTTCATTTACTGAGAATTTACTTTCCTACACCTCGCGCAAGCGAGCATTTATTTTAATTCCACACCTAAACTAAATGAATAAAGAAATCATAACAATGCTTCTAACCGCATCAGCCCTTGCAGGCTGCAACAATCAAGTAACAGTAGAGAACTACGACCAGCAGGTTGACGAACTCTACAACAAGATGTCACAGGAAGAGCGTCTGGCACAACTCCAGAGCCGCTTCATGGACGATTTGTTTGACAAGGACGGCAAGCTCGACACCGCCCAGTGCCGTAAACTCATCCCTAATGGCATGGGACATTTCTCTCAGTATGCAAGTCAGAAGCCGATGGCTGCCAACCTTCTCCGTGACCGTGTGGCACAGCTTCAGGACTGGCTCATAAACAACACCCCAAACGGCATTCCTGCTCTCTTCCACGAGGAAGTCCTAACTGGCATAAACACTCAGGATGCCACCATTTATCCACAGCAGATAGGACAGGCATGTTCTTTCAATACTGAACTTGCCCAGCTCAAGACTGAGCAGACAGGCGAGGAGATGCGTAAGATGGGTGGATTACAGTCACTCTCACCAATGGTTGACGTATGCCGTACACCGACATTCAACCGACTTGAGGAGTCATACGGCGAGGATGCCTACCTCTCAGCAGCCTTCGGAACAGCTTTCGTAAAGGGTTTGCAGAAAGGCGGACTGAAGAAAGGCGTGAGCACCTGCTCAAAGCATTACCTCGGCTATGGCGGAGGTGGCGATGCTGACGAGAAAGAGATGATGGAAGAAATTCTGCTTCCTCATGAGGCTATGATACGCTTGGCAGAAAATCGTATGGTGATGCCTGGCTATCACGCTGTGCACGGCACTAACTGCGTGGCTAACACGGAGATACTAACCGACATACTTCGTGGCTATGTAGGCTTTGACGGTGTAATCGTAAGCGACTATACAGCCATCGACCAGATACCAGACCAAGAGGATAATCTCCACCGTGCAGCTGCCGCTATCAATGCCGGCAACGACGTTGATTTCCCTTCAGGCTCAAACTACGCCCTTCTGCCAGAGGCTATGGAAAAAGGACTTGTGAAGCCTGAGACCTTCGAGCGTGCGGTGAAGAACGTGCTTAGGCATAAGTTCCGCCTTGGAATGTTCGACAAGGACGCTTACCTATACAGCAAGGAAGATATCAAACTTGATAGTCCAGAGGATCGTCAGACTGCCTATGACATCGCATCACAGTCTATCGTTCTTCTTGAGAATAACGGTATTCTGCCACTCGACAAAGCGAATTCATCAATTTTCCTTACAGGTCCTAACGCTAACTCTATGTGGGCTATGTGTGGTGATTACAGCTATCCTTCAATGGCTTACTTCTGGAAGAAGACCGATGTTGGTGGCGAGAATCCGCATATCGTAACACTCTATGAGGGTTTGACAAAACGTATGCCACAGGGTTACTTTGGAGTGAAGTATTCACGCGGTTGTGACTGGACAGAGGAAATCGAGACAAAGTATGACGTGGTAGGTGCAGGCGATGAACGTGCATGGGAATACGAGATTCTTCACCGCAAGGTGGAGTCTGGCGAAAAAGCTGATGCAAAGGAGGCTCTCGCTATGGCAAAGAACAGCGATGTTATCGTTGCTGCAATGGGCGAGAACGTGATGCTGTGTGGCGAGAACCGCGATCGTAAGGGCATTCGTCTGCCAGGCAAGCAGGAGCAGTATGTAGAGTCACTCATCGCTACGGGCAAACCTGTCGTTCTGGTTCTCTTCGGAGGTCGTGCTATGCCTCTTTCCGAGAAGATTGTCAAGGGTTGTGCCGCTATCATTGAGGCTTGGTATCCGGGCGAGGAAGGCGGCAACGCACTTGCAGACATTCTCTACGGCAAGGTTTCGCCTTCTGCAAAGCTCAGCGTTAGCTACCCTAACGTGGAGATCAACGAGCCTATCTGCTACAACTATTCTGACACAAAGGATCCACGCATACAATGGCCTTTCGGTTACGGTCTCAGCTACAGCACTTTTGAGTACAGCAACCTGAAGATTGACAACGAGGCAAAGACTAATAGCGAGGCTGTTACCATCACCTTCGACATCAAGAACACGGGTAATGTGGCAGCTGACGAGATTGCGCAACTCTACCTCTCCCCTACTGCCAAGGATCAGAACATCCGTCCTATCCAGATGCAAGGCTTTGCCCGTGTTAGCCTCAAGGCTGGCGAGACAAAGACCGTAACAATAAAGATGTACACCGAGCAGTTCGGTTTCTACACGAACACAGACGGCAAGCGTCAATGGAATATAGCTCCGGGTAAGTTCACTATTAAGATAGGTGCATCCTCACAGGACATCAAACTTGATCAGGACATCACACTCACGGGCGAGACCGTGAATAAGCCGCTAAGAGAGTATTATTTCTCAGAAACGACAATTAAGTAAATGTAGCAAACATGCCTGTCAGACGATTCTGACAGGCATATTTGTTTACAGGATTTCCATACAATAGTAAAGCCGTTCTAATACCGTTGCAAAGCCGTTCCAAATCCCTTTCCTGAATGGGAGGACGAAAGCTACATAAAGGTTTGCTTATTCTCCTTTCAACAATCCTTGTTCAAACTTGGTAAAGTCTGCTGTCGAAGGTTGATATGAATGGTCTGGCATATACCACCATTGCTTTTCAAAGAAATCCTGCAATTCCTTATCCTGAAAAACAAGACCACGATTTGCGTATGGCAGATTATTCAGGATTTTCTTTTCAAGGGCAGTACCCTTCTCCTTGACATACGACATGTCCTGTATCAAGCCAAAAGCGCCATCCCTGTTATAGAAAGAGCCAAGCCCATGATACTTCACATGTTCACCAAACTCGTCAACCACTCTCAAGGCATCCGCAGAAATCAGCGACAAGTCATCCGTAGGGCGGAAATTCTCAGCATGCATCTCCACCACACCATCACGAAGTGCAACCTCAACAATTTCGTTTGATATGATTTTTGATGACACAAAATCCCTAAACTGATCAATTCCCAGTCTTACCTTACCAGTTCCCTTCACCACCTTGAAAGCATGCCCTTTCAGACACTTCTCATTCTTTATATAGAAATGCTTCGCTGTCCCTTCCGTAGAAATCCTAAGCGTGAAATCGCCTATCGTTCCGCCAGCCCAACGCATGGCAGGAGTAAGCCAGTACCCCAAATAGTACGCAGCAGAAAAACCGCCTCCCATCTTATACCTATACGTGTGATGCACTTTATTAGCCCCCTGATTAAAATTTGCCTCAAAATAATAGACATGAGCCTTTGGGCGATAGCCGCCAATCTGCATCAAATCAGCATCGAGTCGCTCTGCAGATTCAGCCATAGCCTTCCTTTCATTTTCTGTAATAGGCTCAGCAGGAAAATCGGCATAATCCATTTCAGGGGCGGAACCAAACTTCGAAGCTTTTACATTTACATATGCAAAAAGATTCTGGAACGACTGCTTCTGTCCATTTACCTCCACAGAGAAATCATAGATAAACGGATGTCCCTTATGAAGACTATCGGGATTGACAGGCTCACCATCTCCCATAAATTCATCGGAAGCCTCAAAGCCCATCTTCACTACTCTCGCCTCGCCCTTATTGAAAAATGTATAGTCAACATCTACATAGGCATAGCCATCATCCGAAAGACGGATAGTAAGTACTTCCTTATCAATTCTAACATTAGCATTCTCAATAGGAATGAGTTGATTGCCACTAACATAATAAGAACCATCATTCGCCCTTATGATGTCAGCCAAAAGCAAAAGTAAAAAGAGTATTATTTTTGATTTCATATTCTTTCCAATTTGATAACGCAACTGCAAAGATAATACTTCGGGACGGAAAAGCAAAAAAATAACAGAAAAAAAACGTGTCTTGCGATAAAAAACTTCCATTTTTTGTGATAAAAACGCTCATAACAGATACAAACATGTTACAGCGGGCATACACAAATGTTGTATTTTATGCATCACAACGCATTTGAGACAAATATAAACACTCAGGTAACAGATTTTCTTGATATTTCAGAAAAGAAGTATTACCTTTGCATCAGATTCCTAAAGAAAAATTAAAAATGTTTTTGGATATAAAATGAGATATCCGTGTTTTATGGTTAGTTTTTTAAACGTCAGTGAGGATCACATCGTGAGATGAGATCCTCATTTTTTACTGACAACTTACTTTCCTGAAACAAGGCACAAGCCTTCTTCTGATATTTATTTTTCTATTTTCCGCAACTGAACATGACGGATATTGAACTTATTCAGATATGCCTTGTCTGCAGAAACGCTGATGGTTATATCTCCAGCCTTATGATGGAAAGGCTTAGATACTCGGTAAGTCCAATGTTCTCGACCATCTTTGGCAAAGCCATCCCAACCAGCGCTGTCAGGATTTTCGAAGATAGGGAGCTTGGAGCCTTCTGTCCAATCCATTGTCCATAGCTTTTTGCCCTCATCACTCAGATCGTTGAAAGCAACATCCTTTCCTTCGTCAACAGCCTTGATTACTCCGCCTTTGCCTTCAACATCAGTAAGGGATTCAAGAACATATTCACCCTCGTCAAAATGCTCTGTACGAGAAAGTGTAAACGACATTGTTGCCCTGGAATCATCTCGGCTGAACTTCAAAGCCTTGTCTGGAAGATTGCCATAGCCACTACGATCTTCAGATAGCCATTTGTTCACATTCTTAAGTTGTTTCAAATTCCAGCCAAGCCTATCAATTGCATTCCACTGGTATGAGTTGCCAAGTATAATTCCATTTCTCGTACCATCCTTTATACGCTTTTCATTTTGAAACTCATGGAACTTCATAGCACCACTTGTCACAGAACCAACAATAACAGCAATAGACAAGAGCCATATAATTACTATTCCCGTTATCATGAATGAAGAGAGAGGTTTGGTGTTACTCTTGAATAATCTTATAAAGGCGTTGATTGGTATTCCGACAGCAAGCAAAGCTGCAATAAGACCAACCCATAGTGCAGGTCCCCAAGCTGTAATTGGTTCTGCCAGATCTACAATTTCCGGGAAAATGCCAGCAACAACAGAAACTCCGCCGAAAACGAACAGACACGCAATGAATATTGCGATAAGTACGGCAATGAAAGCGATGAACAATGGGAGCATCAATAGTAGGGCAAAGCAAATTAGCAATGTTTTCAAGCAACCCGAAGCTTTATTTTCCGTTGTCACGCGTTCTGTCTTCTTTCCTTCAGAATCAGAAACCACCTGTTCCCTGATATTCTCGGGATTTACATCCATACCTTGCATACGCAGTTTGTCCTCGGCTGTCCTTGCCTCTGGAACTACAATCCATATCACGAAATATGTGAGTGGAACAAGGAAGTTGAATGTGAAGTCTATCATGTCAAAAATGAAGAAATGATGGAAGAATGACATGTTGAATCCCCATCCGACAAAGGCAAGTACCAATACGGCAAGTCGCCAGATAGTTACATCGCCAACACCGAAATAATCAGCCAAACCTGAGCAGATACCGCCAAGCATCTTGTTATCGGCATTACGATAGAAACGACGGGTACTTATGTTCTTCTTTATCTTACCAAATAGCGAAGTCTCGTCGCCAAACGAGCTAAAGAAATTCTCCTTTCCCTGTCCGTCATTGTTGTTTGTCTCGCTTGTAAAGGCATTATTGGCTTCTGTATGTGCAGAGTCGTCAATATCAGCAGGATTGCCCACCTTATTGATAATCTCCTTGATTGTCTCAATGTTAACGGCTGTCATTCCCTTTTCCTTATACTCCCAGAGCAGTTCGGCAACACGATGCTCAATGTCATCGGCAATCTCATCTCCGCCTTCCTCATTACGGAAGTAGTTCTTCATGCTCTGGAGATAGTTCTCGAGCAACTGGTATGCATCCTCGTCAATGGCATAGATAGTGCCACATATATTGATTGAAATATTCTTTTTCATTTTAGTATGTTTTAGTATGGGTTATTTTCGTGTAGTATATTGACTGTCTTCGCCAGTTCATTCCAGCTTGCGTCAAGTTGCTGAAGGGCGTCCTCGCCATCCTCAGTCAAGGCGTAATACTTGCGTGGCGGTCCTTGAGTACTCTCTTGCCATTCATATTTCAGAAGTCCGTCCTTCTTTAGACGGTTCAGCAAGGGGTATAGAGTACCCTCCACCACAATCATCTCCGCCTCCTTGAGTTGCGAGATAATATCATTGGCATACAAGGGTCTATGCCTCAGCAGAAGGAGTATGCAGTATTCAAGCATACCTTTCCTCATCTGCGATTTCGTGTTATCAACATTTACCATAGAGTTATAGTTTTTGGTTTTCTGATTGCAATGTGCAAAGCACCTCGCAAGAAAGAGAAAGTGCGCCAGTCCAAAGGCTGGCACACGACCTTTGATTTTCTGAGTGCAAATATAGGCATTATTTAGTACTTTGCAATACAAGGTACTAAATAATTAACATTCTTTTGCTACAAAGACTTGTATTTTTATATATCTTAACGTAAGTTCGACGAATTCAAGACTGCGAGGGCTGAACGTCGAAGAGGTCGGCGGCCGAAGGGAAAGCCAAAGCCCGACACTTAATAGGGCAGTCCGATAGGGCTGTTATTCGGTAGATGCGTGATTAAAGGAGCGCTGTAAGTGCGACACCTAAAAACATAGATAAATACAGTAGGTGTCGATCCTACAGACCTCATCCCCCTATATCGACAAATATAACAGCCCTAACGGACTGCCCTTTTAGGTGTCGCTCCTTCAGAGCTCTTTCAACTACATGATATTCAACAATATACAAGTAGACAAATTCATCGAACTCACATTATCTTAACAAATAAAAGTTTTTTTTATAAAAATAAAGGTTGTGAGGGCAGAACATAGAAATGCTTCTTCAAAACAACATCAGAAGTGCGTTTACCATGGGAGATTCATGAGCTACCGACAAAATAAAGAAATCCCGCAAACAAGCTCACGCTTGTCTACGGGATAATGTGTGAGAGAGAGAGAGTGGGCGTTGACGGATTCGAACCGCCGACCCTCTGCTTGTAAGGCAGATGCTCTAAACCAGCTGAGCTAAACGCCCGAAACATCTTTCGGATGGCTCTTCGAAAATACTCTTATAAATTAACCCTTAGTGGGCGTTGACGGATTCGAACCGCCGACCCTCTGCTTGTAAGGCAGATGCTCTAAACCAGCTGAGCTAAACGCCCGGAAGAGTTATTTCCGAATTGCGAGTGCAAAGGTACTACATTTCTGTGAGACTACCAAATTTTTTCAGAACTTTTTTACGAAAAACATTCATTTTTGTCGAAATATGCTAAAAACGCTGTTCAATATCGCTATTTGGCATAATAACGGTCACAGTCTTGCCATCAGGAGTGTAGCGGTAGTTTTCACAGGCGAGAAGACGCTCTACGAGACTTTCCATCTGTTCCTGCGACAGAATCTCGCCGTATGGAGTAGCGGCACGCTGAGCAAGCTGCAAGGCAAGGAATGAGTTTATCTCCGATTTCACATCAGAACCGTATTCCACAACTGCACTTACGAGTTCGTTGACGAGGGTGACAGCATCAAGTCCGGCAAGACCGCCCGGTATTCCCGACACGCTATAACAGCCATTGCCCTCATCACTTATCTCAAAACCAAGACTGCACATCTCGCTAATAGCAGTTTCGAGGTAAGGCGAATATGACGGTGGGAACTGCACTACCTCCGGGAACAAAATCTTCTGCGTGCTTGATGTCCTCGTTTCAAGATTATGCATGTAATACTCAAAGAGAATACGTACATCTGCCCTATACTGATCCGTGAACATAAGTCCATTCTCCACCTGAGTAACGATATACTGCCCACGATACTGAAGATGCTCATGACCACGATTAAGCAACGGAGTCTGCATATCCTCCTCATCATCATTCAACGAAGAAGCAAAGAGATTGCCTGATGAAAGCGGAGTGAGGTCATCGGGAGTATCGTCAAGATTGATAGCCGATGGCTGATAGAGGCTCTCCCACTCCTGGGTGCTCTGACGAGGCTTGTAGTCTGTAAGCCCGAGAGAAGAGCTTGGAATGCCACCGCCATGAGATGTCTTACCACTATGCGACGGTTTCTTCAGATATTGAGGTTCATCAGGAATACCAGAAGTACACGCAAAGGGATTATAAGAGGAATCAATCTCGATAGTTGGCTGCTGGGCATCCATCATCGCTTCCGGATTATACACGGGGATGTCAGGACGCCCCTCTACATCAAAGTCAATCTCAGTAACACCGGAGAACTTTCCAACGGCATCGCGAACAGTAGCCATGAGGATTTGCCAGATTGCCTGTTCATTCTCAAACTTAATCTCGGTCTTCACAGGATGGATATTAACATCAATATCCTCCGGATTAACCTCGAAATAAATGAAATAAGGCACTTGGTCGCCAGAAGGCACAAGACGCTCAAAAGCCATCTGAACCGCCTTGTGGAAGTACGGATGCTTCATGTATCGTCCGTTGACGAAGAAAAACTGCTTTGCGCCCTTCTTTCGTGCACTCTCAGGCTTGCCCACAAATCCTGTTATCTTACAAAGCGTTGTGGCTGTGTCAAGCGAAAGGAGCGACTGGTTTATCTTCTTGCCAAAGACATCTATGATACGCTGACGGAGCGAAGCTGCAGGAAGGTTCATCACCTCCTGACCATTATTATATAGAACAAATGAGATTTGCGGATATACGAGCACGATACGCTCAAAGGTCTGGTTGATGTTGCTCATCTCCGTGGTGTTCGACTTCAGGAACTTCCTTCTCGCCGGAACATTGAAGAAAAGGTTCTCAACGCAGAAGTTACTGCCCACGGCACACATCACGGGCTCCTGAGAAACGACACGAGAGCCTTCCAACGTAATTCTGGTACCAAGTTCATCCTCAGCCCTACGTGTCTGCAAAGTCACCTGAGCAACAGCGGCAACAGAAGCCAAAGCCTCGCCTCGGAACCCCATAGTGTGAAGTGCGAATAGATCATCAGCCTTACGTATTTTTGATGTGGCATGACGCTCGAATGATAGTCGGGCATCAGTCTCAGACATTCCACAGCCATCATCTATGATCTGTATTGAGGTACGACCAGCATCCACCACAAGCACCTTTATCGTCTTGGCACCTGCATCAATAGCATTCTCCACAAGTTCCTTGATAACAGAGGCTGGGCGCTGAATCACCTCACCTGCCGCTATCTGATTGGCTACGCTGTCTGGCAGAAGTTGTATGATATCCATTAGTTAAATGAAAAATTAACAATTAAAAATGAAAAATACCATTCGCTACAAAGGAAATGAAAAATGAAGACTGCGTATGTCGTAGAAAATCGCCATTAGCAGAAACGTGAAATCTGTATTTATCATTTTTCACTTTTCATTTTTCATTTAAACTATTCAAGTTTCCTCTTCGGTGCTTCCCTACGCTTCTCTTGCTTCAACTCATTTTCCTTGCCCTTGCCTCTCCAATAGAATATGTCATCCTTATTCTTTGGACGGATATAGTCAAACCAAGCAAAGGCTGGCAAACGGAGTTTGTCAGGCGGTATCTGGGTTATCGGGTACATAGTTCCCGTTGATTTCGATGCCCATATCTTTTCCAGTTTACGCTCTGGAGACAGATACATCTTCATCGTATCAGTCTCAAGGAAGTTAAGTCCGATGATAGTGGTATCTGCATCATCAATAGGATAATATACCGCCTGAACATTGCCTATCGCCCAAGTCTCACGCGCTTTACCCTCGGTGAAATACACCTGCATCTCCTTAGCAGCCAACTGATTGTAGTGAGCAGAGTCCATCCGCTCTATGCTCATCGCCTGACCTACTACATCGGCATAGCGAATGGTAGAATCTCGCATATAGGCATGCATGACCTCGCCAAGCACCTGACGACCCATATTCCATGCAATAGGGTCTTTGTAGAGCGTGAGACATGAATCCTTTGAGTTGAACACAAGTGAATCACATACAGCCTGTATATCTGTCCTATAAGCCCTTACCTTATGAAATCCGTGCATTATGCGATACACAGAGTCCGTATTTATATTATAGGTATAGAGTTTCAGAGAGTCAGCATGTACATATAATGTATCCTTCTGCGAGAAATCCATCACGACGGCAGAGTCGGTGGCATAGCCATAACCCATATTCTCGTCATAGTAGATGTGATTGCCAAGGAACTTGTTCTTGTTCTTCTTATCTACATATACCACGCGTCCGAAGCCCTCGTCAATTTTTTTCTTGCTATCAGAAAAGAGACTATCGGCGGTAATCGTCTTGTCCTCGTTATCCACAGTAGAACGCCCATAGAGCATGGAAGCCTCGGTGTTGGTGTTGTAATAGCCGTCTGTGGTATGAACCACGTTTCCCTGATTAACGATCATAGAGGGTCCCACCTCGTTCTTGTCAGAAGTATAATCACCTACGATATGAGCCACGGAGCTACGAGTATCATAATACAAGGTATCAGAATACATCGTCATGTTTTTATTCTTTAGACGAACCTTGTAATAGAAAACAGCCTCATGCGTCTCTGTATTGTATTGTCCCCAGTCAGAAGTCAAAGTACTTCCCTTGTCTATTAGCTTACCTCCGTCAAAGAAATACGCTATGCCATACATACGGTCATAGTCGAGGGAATCGCAATAGAGCTTCGACTTACGATGCGTTAGAACCACGTTCCTTCGAGCCTCGGCACGCTCATCATTACCATCATACCAAGCCCACTCTGATTTCAGAGTAAGGGTGTCGCCTTGTTTCATAAAGACATGCCCGAAAGCCTCGAAGCTATTGCTCTGCTCATTGAAATATGCGCTGTCACAAGTGAGTATTCCACCCTTATGACGGAATTTCACCTTACCCCTTGCTATCTGAACATCAGGACGCGGACCATAGACATCGTATTCCAGTTCATCGGCATGCTCAAGATACACACGCGGATCCTCCTTCTTTGCCCCTGCACGCTGACGTCGAGGCTTGGCAGAGAAAACAACACTCAAGCCAAAAAGGCACAGGATCATCAAAATGATGGTTCTGTGCCAGTTTATATTTGCTATCTTGCGAGTCGTCATTACTTTATCCAACCCTCGTATTCAAAATTACAATTCTTATAGCGATCATCCATACGGACATAGGTATCCTTGATCTTTTTCTTCACCCATTCATGGATGAGTTCCTCACGACGCTTCTCAAGCACCACGTTCTTCATCACCTGGAAATCCTCGGTAATCTTTGCACGATGTCCTTCAGTTCTTGACTTGAGCTTCACAATAGCACATACGGTCTTACCCTTTGAATTGACCATTGTGAACGCCTTCGAAATCTCTCCTACCTGAAGTCCTGATACTGCTCGTGCCACCTCAGTTGGAAGATCCTTCATCTTGAACTTTGAAGTATGAGCCGATGATTCCTGATCAAAGTTAGCCATCAAACCATTGCTGAGACGCGTTTCCTTATCGTCAGAGATATATGTAGCAGCCTCCTCGAAAGAGAACTTATTAGCACGAAGCTCGCCAGCGATAGAGTCAAGACGATGCAAACCATCATCAATGGCAGCTCTTGGAATCTTCGGCTTACGGAGGATATGGCGGCACTTGATCTTGTCACCACGCTTATCGATAAGCTGGATGATGTGAAAACCGAACTCTGACTCAACAATCTTACTTATCTTCTTAGGATCTGTAAGGTTGAAGGCAACTGCAGCAAAGGCTGGGTCTAAGTGACCACGACCCGTATAATCGAGTTCACCACCCTGACGGGCTGTTCCAGGATCCTCAGAATACAGACGAGCAAGCGTTGCGAATGTGGTAGTACCTTCCGTCACGCGCTTGGTATAGTCACGAAGCTCATCCTTCACCTTATTTATTTCATCCATCGGAATACGAGGTGCGTTAGTTACAATCTGCACCTCTACTTCGGTCTCTACAAACGGAATACTATCTTCCGGTAGATTCTTGAAGTAGTTTCGCACATCAGCCGGTGACACCTTGACATCCTCGACAAGTTTCTCACGCATTCTTGCTATGAGCTGACGATTCTTAAACTCATCGTGAAGCTCATTCTTCATCTGTGCGATAGTCTGCTTGCGATATTCCTCCAGACGCTCACGAGAACCCGCCATCTGAATCCAGCCATTCATCTGCTGCTCAATGGCATTTGCTACCTCAGCCTCCGTAACCTCGATACTGTCTATGGCAGCCTGATGAAGGAAGAGTTTCTGAACAGCTATCTGCTCAGGAATACGACAATCAGGATCTCCGCCGAAGTCGATACCTTCTTGTGCACCCTGCATACGCATCACCTCAATGTCAGACAGAAGGATTGGCTCATCACCAACAACCCATACCACCTCATCAATGAAATTAGGGTTCGCAATAGTATTCTTATCAACCTTTACAGAGTCATTAGTCAGAACTTCCTGCTGCACAGAGCCGAAGCCCAGGCGATTGGTAACTGCCGAAGCTGCAAGTCCCATTAGGAGAAATGACGAAAGAATTATTTTATGTTTCATAAGCCTAACCAAGCCTTCCCAAAGGGAAGGATGTTTTATACACTCTTTCGCTTAAAAAAAGGCTTGGTTTTATTTTATATTAATATTGAAGTTTCATTACTATCTAACATCCTTCCCTTTGGGAAGGCTTGGTTAGGCCTAATGCTTATTGACCGTCGCAAGTACGTTCTTATCTACTTCAACAGGGAAACGCTCACGGAGAATAGCCAGCCATCCTTGCTCAAGGGCTTCCTGATAGTCGGCAACTACCTGTGCACGAACATCATTCATCTCCTTTGGTGCCTTGAGTACTGTGCCGAAAGTAGCATCGTTTGGATAATCTTTAACTGGCTTTGGAGTAGCGTCAAGACCGAACACATCCTTATCCACAAGAGCATTGTCGCCCATCTTGAAGATACCCTTCTCCACACGGATGCGGAGCACGGAATCAGCATTGAACGTAGAGCGGAGAACCTCTGTCCACTGGTCGAAAGGCTTTCCCTTCAACACCTTCTTGACAGCCTGAACATCATCTATGTTACGAGTATGATATGCTATGCCCTTGAATCTTGGAGCATCCCACGCATACTTCTTCTTGTTCTTCTTGAAAAAAGCATTCAAGCCTTCCTCGTCCTTGCTTGCCTTTTCCCATACCTCGCGGTTGCTTATCTCATAGAGAAGAAGACCATCGTGATACTCCTTGAAGAGATATTTCATGTCAGAATCAGCAGAAGCAAGAGAATCTGCACGCTGATCCATAATCTTCTCCTGTGGCAGACCTGTAGCCTTCACCATCTGCTCAAGCTTACCGTTTATGATAGACTCACGAATGCCGCGGGCATCAATGAAACGATGAATATCATTGCGGAGAGAGTCGTATGGTGGCAATTGCGCACGACCAAGCATCTTGATGATGTGATACCCTACAGGAGAAAGGACTGGTCCAGAAACCTGACCTTCCCTCAGCGCGAAAGCAGCATCCTCAAACTCCTTGAGTGTCTGTCCGCGTGAAATCTGTCCTATGCTTCCACCGTTATTCTTCGAGCCAGGATCCTCACTACACTTGGCAGCCAACTGGGCAAAGTCAGCACCAGCCATAATGGCATTATAGATAGAGTCCGCACGATTCTTCACGCGAATCTGCTCATCATTGCCAGCCTGTTGTGGAAGACGGAGAAGGATATGTGCAGGAGTAATCAAGCCGTCAGCCCCCACCCTATCCTTTGTGTCTCTGTAAATTTTCTGAGCCTCAGCCTCAACATCAGCCTGATTGATAAGTGTAGGGCGCACTTGCTGATCACGATAGCCTACATACTCCTTTTTATAAGAAGTCATAGTGTCCATCTTCTCTGCAAGGGCAGCAGCAACCTTCAGCTTATAATTGACAAAGAGGTCAACATATTCCTCCACGGTCTTCTTGTCAATAACGCCCTCAGTATTATTCTTGTTATATGAATACTCAAACTCAGAGCGAAGCACAGGCTCCCCGGCAATAGTCATTATCACAGGATCATTGTTCTGTGCGAATGCCGTCAGCTGAACAGCAAAACAAGAAATAAAGCCCACCCAGGCCCTCCCAAAGGGAGGGATGCGATATAGTGAGTTAAACTTTCCAAACATAAATCCTAACAAAACCTTTTCTCCCTATAAGTCGAAGGGTCTTATGACTAATCTCCAAAAGGGAAGGATGTGAGATTGTAATGAATCTTAATTATCAATTATACATAAAGCATAACCAAGCCCCCTTTAAGCGGAAGAATGTATAAAACATCCTTCCCTTTGGGAGATTTGTCGTAAGACCCTCTGACCATAGGGAAGAAAGGCTTGGTTAGGCTTCTTACTGTGGCCTACTATAGTTAGGAGCCTCACTTGTAATGATCACCTCGTGTGGATGGCTCTCAGACATACCAGCGGCGGTAATGCGAGTGAACTTAGCATTATGGAGTTCCTCAATATCATGCGCTCCACAATAGCCCATACCTGAACGAAGTCCACCAACGAGCTGATAGATAACCTCCTGAACAGTCCCCTTGTAAGGCACACGACCTGCGATGCCTTCTGGAACGAGTTTCTTTGTCTCCTTCACGCCACCCTGGAAGTAACGGTCAGCAGAACCTTTCTCCATAGCCTCGAGAGAACCCATACCACGATATGACTTGAACTTACGACCATTGAACAGGATTGTCTCACCTGGAGCCTCCTCTGTACCCGCTACGAGAGAACCGATCATTACAGAGAAACCACCGGCAGCAAGAGCCTTCACGATATCACCGGAATAGCGGAGACCACCATCAGCGATGAGAGGAACACCTGTACCCTCTAGAGCCTTTGCAACATCATATACAGCTGAGAGCTGTGGAACGCCAACACCGGCAACGATACGTGTGGTACAGATAGAACCAGGACCGATACCTACCTTAACAGCATCAGCACCAGCCTCTACGAGAGCCTTTGCAGCCTCACCTGTTGCGATGTTACCAACAACGATATCAACATCTGGGAAAGCTGCCTTTGCCTCACGCACCTTCTCGATAACGCCCTTTGAATGACCATGAGCAGTATCAATGATGATAGCGTCAACGCCAGCCTTTACGAGAGCCTCCATACGCTGGAATGTATCAGCGGTAACACCAACACCAGCAGCTACGCGAAGACGGCCCTTCTTATCCTTACAAGCCATTGGCTTATCCTTTGCCTTTGTAATATCCTTGTATGTGATAAGACCGATGAGCTTATTATCGTCATCAACAACAGGAAGCTTCTCAATCTTATGCTCGAGAAGAATCTGTGAAGCAGCCTGAAGGTCAGCCTGCTGATGAGTAACGATAAGGTTTTCCTTTGTCATGACATCCTGAATCTTGCGGTCAAGATCGCTCTGGAAACGGAGGTCACGGTTAGTTACGATACCTACGAGCAGACCTTCCTTATCAACGACAGGAATACCACCAATGTGATATTCAGACATCATATCAAGTGCATCCTTGACAGTCTTCCAAGGGTTGATTGTCACAGGATCGTAAATCATACCGTTCTCAGCACGCTTTACGATTGCCACCTGACGAGCCTGTTCCTCTATTGACATATTCTTGTGGATAACACCGATTCCACCCTCACGCGCAATGGCGATAGCCATAGGAGCCTCGGTAACAGTGTCCATAGCCGCTGTTACGAATGGGATCTTCAAATCAATGTTACGAGAGAACTTGGTACCAAGTGATACCTCACGTGGAAGTACTTCTGAATATGCTGGAATCAGCAATACATCATCGAAGGTAATACCTTCCATCACAACTTTGTCTGCAATAAATGAAGCCATAGAATTAATCTTTTTTTATTGAGGTGCAAAGTTACTAATTTTTTCCGAGATAATCATCATTCCCTCATTATTTTCTTCACCTATTAATGCAAATTAACGCGGAAACGAG
Organism: uncultured Bacteroidales bacterium; assembly: GCA_902801425.1. Lineage (GTDB taxonomy): Bacteria > Bacteroidota > Bacteroidia > Bacteroidales > Bacteroidaceae > Prevotella. Next base: position 21,937 of record CADCIQ010000028.1, read on the forward strand.
ATTTTACACTTCATTTCACACTAATTACGAATTACGCATTCGACAGAATTTACAGTTTATGGCAATAAAAAACACGCCTTAAACTCTTTGCTTTGTCCTCACATCAATTTCCTTGTCCCTCAGTAGATACTCCATACATACTGCATACATACTCCATACATACTCCATAGATACTCCATCGAAACTATGGAGTATCTATGGAGTATGTATGGACTTATTATGGATGAACATAGGAGGTAATTACGAGTTACTTGTTTTTTGCCTATATGAAATTACAATTTGACATTTTGTTCAAAATCACGGACAAAGATTTTTTCCAATGACCTAATGGCCTCACGAAAACCTCTTTGTTCATCTTTAGAATGGCAGATCATCTTCATATTTACCACTGTCTTGAGATTTTCTCGCATTTCCTTGTGTTTGCAATTTCACAATATCATTATTACACGAAGATTCATTGACATTCAGTTGTTCATCTATATTAGATAGTATGAGCATGAACCATTCGCAAATTTCTTTACGGTGTAACGTTTCACGTTCTTCATATTGTGTACGGGTATATGGATAACGGAACTCTATTATCTCTGTTTCTTTAGGAATGCCATTCACCATGTTGATAGACTTCACACTCTTATGTTCGCCTAAAGCCCTATACTCCTCATATGTCTGACAACGAACATTCAAATCTCCCACCACGATTTGATTGGTACCTTCATTGATGAATGAATATAACTGTTGTTTCAGAGACTGCAGTTCTTTCATATATTCATCGTATGTATGCAAACATTTATCAGACTTCCAATCTTCTTCTGGCATATAATCCGTACAAAAATGTTCTGCAATAGACATTTTCACAAAATAAAGAATCCGTCTGATTCCTGCTGCTTCTTCTGTAAGTTCATAGTAGGTAGGCTCTGTTGTTTCTATACCACAGATTTCATTAAGTCTTTTTCTTAATGTGACCTCATTAATGTTGACAAAACAAGTGAATTCCTTGAAATACAGCTCCCTCTTGATTTCATTGCGAACCTTTGAAATATAAGTAAGGATTTGTTCTATTGACTCTGACATGCTATCCACCTCCATATTCTCCGTGAAAAGTACATCACACATGAATCTCACAAAGTCCTTTGTATTCTGATGTATATACTGACGAACCTCATCCTGCGAATGATTCTGTATGAAACTAGCAGGATCTTCCCCATCAGGTAGTAACAATATTTTTACGTTACATTCATCCTCCAACAACATTCCAAGACTTCTCAGCGCAGCATGTATACCTGGCATATCTGAGTCATAGACAAGGGTAATGTTATTCGTCAACTTCTTCAGTATTGTTATCTGATGTTCAGACAATGCTGTTCCAGAATTGGCTACAACATTCTCAATCCCTATCTGATGCATGAGAATTACGTCAAGATATCCTTCCACCATATAGGCCCTGTTGCCCTTTGCTATTGCAGACTTGGATTGGTAAAAGCCATACAGTTCATGATTTTTGTGATATATGGCACTATCAGGAGAGTTTACATACTTCTGCTCTATTCCATGAGTAGCTGTGTCCAATTTACGTCCTCCAAATGCAACAACATTTCCCTTGCTGTCCATCCAGGGGAACACTATTCTGTTAGCAAAGCGATCGTAGAACCTACCTTCATGCTGAAAAATAATGCCAGTACCATTATCCACATGAAGGGTCTTCCCTGACTTGAAGGTAATATCAACATCCGTCGGGAACAAGTGTTTTATTGTTTGCTGCTTTTCCTTTACCGTTTCAATGATAGTTGTATCATTCGGAGCAAAGCCGAGATGGAACTTTTCTATCATTTCAGCCTTTACTCCTCTGCTATCAAAGTAAGCCTTTGCTTCGGCATTCACAGAAAGCATTGCCTCGTAGTGTTCCATCGCTATTGCATTAGTGGCATACATGGCTTCCTTACCCCTCTGAAGTTTCCACTCGTCCTTCGACACGTACTCATGAGGAATGTTAACATTGTATTTTGCGGCCAGCCATTCTAATGCCTCAGGATATGATAGTGCCAATTTTTTCATTACAAATGAAACAACATCACCACCCTCGTCACAAACGAAACACTTAAAACTTTTCCTTGAAGGCGACACATGAAACGAAGGTGTGTGATCATCATGAAAAGGGCATAGCCCGACATAGTCAGATCCCTTTTTCTCTAACTTCACAAACTCGCCGACAATATCCACGATATCAGCAGCATCCTTTATCTTTTGTTCGGTAATTCTGTCTATCATAGTCTGTATGTTATTTAAATTGTTGGCGTTTTATGATTCTATGAATACAGGACTGAATCATTGCAAATTCCATGTTTTTATAATGGACGGGAAAAAGAACCATCACCACAATGAAACTAATGATTGTCCAAAGTGCAGTTAGGCATCCGTCTGCGAGACATACAACTGCAGTTCCATGAGATCCAATCCCTATTTTCCTTTGGACAAGAAAATTCTTTAACGATGATTGGGGGAATTATCAAAAGAAAAGTGAAAAATGAAAGATATCATCATTTACCATACACAATCTGGTAACTTGTATTTTTCCATTTTTCACTTTTAATCTTTCAATTAGCCTTTAGTTCGCCAACTCCGAGAGGAACTTGATCCTTACAAGGCGAATCTCATCTTCTTCATAGTCATCACCAAGTTCCTCAAGGGCAACGGAAATCTTGTCCGTCTCACTCTCGCGGAAATACTCGTAGATGTCATCCACAACATCATCGTCCATCACTTCCTCGAGGAAATAATTGATGTTGATCTTCGTACCGCTATCCACGATACGCTCTACCTCCGTGAGGAATTCACCAAAATCCATATTCAAGGACTCGGCAATGTCATCAAGAGGCATACCCTTGTCTATGCTCTGAATAATCTTCACCTTCTTCAGAGAGTTCTTGGCAACGGTCTTTACACGAACATCCTCTGGACGAACAATATCATTCTCCTCGCAATGTTTCTTTATAACATCGCAGAACTCCTGTCCGTAACGCTTTGCCTTGCCCTGCCCTACTCCCTGAATATTCTGAAGTTCCGTAAGGGTGACAGGATACATTGTCGCCATCTGTTCCAGAGACATATCCTGGAACACAACGTAAGGCGGCACGTTATGCTTCTTCGCAACATCCTTTCTCAGACTCTTCAATACGGCAAACAATTCAGGATCAAGTGCCGCACCTCGTGCTGCTGGTGTATCATCCTCTTCTTCCTCAGAGAACTCATTATCCTCCGTGATAAAGAACGGCTGAGGATTCTTCAGCCACTTCTTGCCAGCAGCCGTTATCTTCAATGTTCCGTAATCCTCAACCTCCTTGCGAAGCAGTCCCTCCACAATGGCGTATCTGATAACAGGATTCCAGAGCTTGTCACGCATTCCCTCACCACAGCCGAAAGCCTCAAGCAGGTGGTGCTTATGCGATGTGATGTCATCTGTAGCGCGTCCCTTCAGGAAATCAATAAGATATGGTGTACGGAAATTCTCCTTTACAGCCACAACCGCCCCAAGCACGCACTTGAGTTCCTCGGTAGCCTCAAACTTCTCCTTTGGATGCAGACAGTTATCGCAGTTATGGCAGTTCTCTTCCGTGTATGTCTCTCCGAAATAGTTCAGAAGGAGCTTTCTACGACAAAGTGAAGACTCTGCGTATGCCTCGGTCTCCTGAAGCAGATGACGACCAATATCCTGCTCTGCCACCTGCTTATCAGCCATGAACTTCTCCAGTTTCTGAAGGTCCTTGTGCGAATAGAATGCTATGCACCTACCCTCACCACCGTCACGACCTGCACGACCAGTTTCCTGATAATATCCCTCAAGACTCTTCGGGATGTCATAGTGGATTACGAAACGCACATCTGGCTTGTCGATACCCATACCAAAGGCTATGGTAGCAACTATCACATCTATCTCCTCCATTAGGAAATCATCCTGCGTCTGATTCCTTACAGGAGTATCAAGACCTGCATGATATGGTGCCGCCTTAATGTCATTGGCACAAAGGATCGCAGCAAGTTCCTCAACCTTCTTTCTTGAAAGACAATAAACGATACCGCTCTTACCCGGATTCTGCTTGATGAATCTGATAATCTGCTTGTCTATCTGATTTGTCTTTGGGCGCACTTCATAGTAGAGGTTAGGACGGTTGAACGAACTACGGAACTCCGTAGCATCAGGAATGCCGAGATTCTTCTTAATATCCATCCTCACCTTGTCTGTAGCCGTTGCAGTAAGGGCAATGACAGGCGACTTACCAATATCATTTATGATAGGGCGAATCCTACGGTACTCAGGACGGAAATCATGTCCCCATTCCGAGATACAATGCGCCTCGTCAATAGCATAGAATGAAATCTTAACCTGACGGAGAAATGCCACATACTCATCCTTGGTAAGTGACTCTGGAGCCATATAGAGCAACTTCGTCTTACCCGACACGACATCGCTCTTCACCTTGTCAATGGCAGACTTGTTCATTGACGAGTTGAGACAATGCGCCACGCCGTCGCTCTCGCTGATTCCGTTGATGACATCCACCTGATTCTTCATCAACGCAATAAGCGGAGATATAACGATTGCCGTTCCGTCCATCAAGAGCGAAGGCAGCTGGTAGCACAACGACTTACCGCCACCTGTCGGCATCAGCACGAAAGTGTCGTTACCGGCGAGCAGGTTTTGTATTATCCTTTCCTGATCGCCCTTGAACTTGTCGAAACCGAACAATTGCTTCAGTTTCTCTGTAAGGTTTAGGTTTTCCATAATTATTTCAAAGCCCCCTCCACCTCTTTTGAAAAAAATCCCATAGTCGCATTTCTTTTGATTGTTAAACTGCTTACTTACTCACCGTTTTACATTGGTTCTCATGGCCAATGCTGTAGCCTCACCTACGAGAAACATGTCTGAGATTTTATAGTGCCTCATACCTTTCTCTTTTTTTGTTCCGCCAGCTATCTCTGCCGTTCTAAGCAATTGATATCGAAACTCCCAGTCACCGAAGAAAGTTGCAGCACCAAGAGCAAAGGCAGTTCCACCAGCACTAATACCCTTTACAACCAGACCGGCATCACCAGGCATCATTTTGAATTCCGGATCCTTTTTAAGATACTCCTTTACTCCACATACATTTTTCCCCATGAATGTAGCCTTTTTCCTTAGCACCTGGCACATCTGCTTATATTGAGCATGAGCAAAATCCTCGTCCACCAATGAAAGGTAAGAACAAATCAAAGCAGTATGGGAACCTCGAATTACCATATTACGTAACCTTCCCTGTCCTGGCAACTGACCAGCAAGCAGTTTTGTGGATTTGTGAATCCATTTAGTCTTGGCATTCGTAAGCCACTTATTTATTGTGTCATCATATTTTCCATCAAACAACCTGCTGTAATTGCGCAAAGCCACCAAAGTCACAAGCATATCCGGCAACCATATTGGCTTACCTGGGAATGAAAGAAGATTGAGATCATACGTACTCTCCAACATACGTCGATTAAGTGTGTCGCATAGTTTGCAATACAATTCGTCATACCTATTATCACCACCAGCCATTTTGTAATTACTGATCATCCAAGCAAGAATGCTCAAATAAGTCATGTGACTCTTATTGCCACCAAGTGATTCAATGGCATCTTCTTTCCACTGCTTTGTATCATACTCTCGAATGATAGGCGTATTCACTATTTCTATCATTTTAGCAATAAGGTCGGGGCATTTTCCTTTCGTCTCTGGATAAAGAAAACTGATGTTTGTCAGAGCGTGAGTGAGCATTGAGCAACAATAGATTGCCCATTCTCCTTGATATTCACGCCCAATCATAGACGGAGCCTCATTGATGAGTGTTTCAGGGGCAGACACGACAATCTTAGAACAAAGCCAATTTGCTCTTTCAAGAATATCTTCCTTTTCACCCTCCCACTCAGCATGTTCTGGATTTGCAGATACATTGCATTCATTGCCCACAACCAAGTTTCCCGTTACTGACGAGAATACTGAGGCAACTGAAAACATATCTTTAATAGAGGTGTTTTTGATTTTACTCAGAAGACTAAATTTCATCTTTAACACATTATATTTTGTGTAGGGAAACCCTATGTATATATTTTTTAGTTGAATTAAATAACTCTTTAACGCCAACCCCGAGGGGAGAGCCTTTTTATATACAAAATACTATCTGAAAGCACCTCCCCTCGGGGGAGACGGAGGGGGGCTTCCTAATAGTGCTTCTCCAACTGCTCTGCTGCGTATTCCTTGGTAACCTCGAACTTCTTCATTCGCTTACCAGGACACTCAAACATAGCGTCGGTCATTACAGTTTCCACAATAGAACGCAGGCCACGGGCACCGAGCTTATACTCCACGGCCTTGTCAACTATGTATTCCAGAGCCTCGGAAGTGAACGTAAGCTCAATCTTATCCATCTTGAAGAGTTTGATATACTGACGCACGATAGAGTTCTTTGGCTCAACGAGAATCCTACGAAGAGCATCCCTGTCCAATGGGTTGAGATAGGTAAGCACAGGCAGACGACCGATGATCTCAGGTATAAGACCGAAAGACTTCAAGTCCTGTGGCTGCACGTACTTCATCATCTCCTTCTGGTCAATCTTACGCACGTTCTGCACGGAGTTATATCCCACGGTATGCGTATTCATTCTCTGTGCGATCTTACGCTCAATACCATCAAAGGCACCACCACATATAAACAGGATGTTACGGGTGTCAACATGGATATAATCCTGATCAGGATGCTTACGACCACCCTTTGGCGGTACGTTCACCATAGTGCCCTCAAGCAACTTCAGCAATCCTTGCTGCACGCCCTCACCGCTGACATCGCGCGTGATGCTTGGATTATCACTCTTGCGCGCAATCTTATCAATCTCGTCAATGAATACGATACCACGCTGAGCAGCCTCAAGGTCGAAATCCGCAACCTGAAGCAAACGGCTAAGAATACTCTCCACATCCTCGCCCACATAGCCAGCCTCCGTAAACACGGTAGCATCGACAATGGTGAAAGGCACATGAAGGAGCTTCGCAATGGTGCGGGCAAGGAGAGTCTTACCAGTACCTGTAGAGCCTACCATTATGATATTGCTCTTCTCTATCTCCACGCCGTCATCCTCATCAGGCTGCTGCAAACGCTTGTAGTGGTTATATACGGCAACTGAAAGATACTTCTTAGCTTCATCCTGACCAATGATATACTGGTCAAGATACTCCTTTATCTCATTAGGCTTCGGAACATCAGAAAGCACAGGTACATCACCATTGCCAGCAGCCTTCTTGCCAGCAGCTTTCGCGCCGTCAGGACCGAATCCCTGCGCACACACAATATCATAAGCCTGACGGGCACAATCCTCGCAGATATAGCCATTCAGACCTGTTATCATCAGACGCACCTCACTCTCGCTACGTCCGCAGAAATTACATGTATTTTTTTTCTTTACCACCTATTTCCAATTACGAATTACTAATTTCGAATTACCAAGTTACACATTACGAAATCACGACAAAACTAATCAGGTAATTAGTAATTCGCAATTCGTAATTAACGGGTTTCTTATTTCTTCACCAACACAGCATCGATCATGCCATACTCCTTAGCCTCCTCAGCCGTCATCCAGTAGTTACGGTCAGAATCAGCCCATACCTTCTCGTAAGGGGTATGAGAATGGCTTGAAATGATGTTATAGAGTTCCTTCTTAAACTTCTGAATCTCCTTTGCCTCAATCTCGATGTCGGAAGCCTGTCCCTGAACACCGCCAAGAGGCTGATGAATCATCACGCGGGAATGTGGAAGTGCAGAACGCTTACCCTCCTGACCTGCTACGAGAAGCACAGCACCCATTGACGCAGCCATACCAGTACAGATAGTAGCCACATCGCTTGAGATGAACTGCATAGTATCGTAAATGCCAAGACCAGCAGTCACGCTACCACCAGGAGAATTAATATAGATAGAGATATCCTTTCCAGGGTCAGTTGAATCCAGATACAGCAACTGAGCCTGAATGGTATTGGCGGTATAGTCATTGATTTCCGTTCCGAGGAAAATAATCCTATCCATCATCAGTCGGGAGAACACATCCATCTGCGTTACGTTCAACTGACGCTCCTCAAGAATATAAGGATTAAGGTACTGAGCCTGAGTTCTCATCACATCATCAAGAGCCATGCCATTCATTCCGAGATGGCCAGTAGCATATTTTCTGAAATCACTTGTTATGTTCATCACTATTATTGCTTTTTTACTGTTTAGTAACACAAAGTTACGAATAAAAAGGCGAATGTGCAAAATTTATATGTTAAAAAAAGAAAAAGCAGGAAAAATAGCGTATGCGTCAGGCATTTTTTTCTCAGAAAAAAACATTTTCACGCTAATCCTACATACCTACATCGACACCCCATGTAAATCATTGGTGTACAAAAACTTGCAGCAATTTCAAATACCGCATAAACCTACACTAATCCTACACTAAACCTACACTAATCATGCCTGTCAAGGCATGAAATCAATAATTAACGTGAGTTCGACGAATTCCTATATGGCAAACAGCAAGCTGTTTTTAACTGACAATAATTGCCAATCTGCGCAATCTCATTCCAATAATTATCAATTTTATATCTTTTTTATTGGTTGAAGATTGGTAAGATTGGTAATTATTGTCAGTTCAGCATCGGAGATGCGTTTTATTTTGA
>CADCIQ010000029.1 GCA_902801425.1 uncultured Bacteroidales bacterium
GTGTGTGTTTGGTAACAGTTACTATGTTACCATTTGTCGCTAGGAGTAAAACAATTTGCAATGTCGAGATTACAACTGCATTTTTTGTGGAAGTTTTTGAGGATAGGGGTGCACTACCTCTATTTTTATACTATAACATACTGACAGTCAGGAGATAACGAAGCGTGCACCCCCCCCCCCTCAAAGTGCACCTATGAAAAGAAAGATTTAGGGGGAGGTGCACGCAACGCAAATTGCTGGTAATCAGTAGGAAAAGGGGTAAAAATAGGCAAAAGTGCACCCCCCTATTTAAATTCTTCCAGATTTTTTCAAGGTATAATCTCGACATCGCAAATACGTAGCTTTAACACGCTCATTCATACAAGCTTTTGACTGTATAGTTCAGATGTTTTTCCTTTGCAAGGTTTATTGTCGCAAGAATAGGTAGAAAATTTTTCTTGTATTTTTTCAGCAAAACAGGCATTTTTCTATAAACTTTTTTGTATATTTGCAGCCAAATACCTAAATACAACGAAGAAAGTCACATAGTCTATGGCACACTACGGCAATATTTTAGAAGAGGAACTGAAAAACAAAGTTGCTCATGACCTCTTTGCGGGTTTCGACACAACGCAGATTATCGGTCGTGTTGACTTCTGTGTGTCTATTCCTGCCGATCCTCTTGGACTAAATGAGGCTGAATCCCTATTATGGGCAGAGGCAAAGAAAGGCTCTAATTATGACATTTATGAGTCTTTCATCCAACTCATTTTGACCTTGGGTAAGGAACACCCACAAGACAGGGTTCTTCCTCCTGCCTTTCTTGGTGCTTTTGATGCTGAGAAAATGGCATTTTTGCCCTATGGCACTATTTTGGATGTTTTGCGTCAGAATGATTTCAATTGGAATGTTGCCCCAAGCAACCATACCACAAAGGAGTTCAAGCAACTAAAATCTCTCCTTAGCGATGCCCTTCACAACGGACTTGAAATCTATGACTATGAAAAAGATGCGAAAGAACTGAAACACTTTATAAAGAGCAATTTTAAATTGCGCAAAGGCGGAGTCCGACATATTCGCATCACCAAAAACAACTTCACCCACATCTATCTGAAATGGCTTGACGCAGTAAAGCCAACTATCAACATTAACTGGGAAACAGCAAAGAAAGCTGGTATTATAGATGCAGACTTTTATCTGGCTGATATTCTTTCAAAAGAAAACAACACTCTCTGCGACAAGCTATTTGTACTGCTCCAGAAAGACCACTACCTATTAGATCGTCGCATTAATGATTTTGGACTTGAAGCTTTCACCAAAGCACAGTTCAACGACAACCAACAGGCACATGCTCAATTCTGGAATCGCTATGCCCGTCCACCACGCCGTGAATATTGGGATGAGATAGTAAATCGCCGAGACTTGCTTGTGCCTCAGGACATCAGAGAGAAAAGTGGCTCGTTCTTCACCCCTGCCAAATGGGTTGAACTCTCACAACAATATATAGCTGCAGAACTTGGCGAGAATTGGCAGGAAAAATACTATGTGTGGGATTGCTGTGCGGGAACAGGAAACTTGTTGGCAGGACTTACCAACAAATACAATATCTATGCCTCTACGCTTGATCAGGCTGACGTACAAATAATGTATGAACGCATTGAAAATATGAATGCAGCAGCGAGAGACAAAGGAAAAGGTGGTGCAAACCTGTTAGAAAACCATGTTTTCCAGTTTGACTTCCTCAACGACCCTCTGTTTGATGAAGTGAATGAAAAAGGCATTGTTACAAAGAAATCAAAACTGCCGAAATCACTTCAGGATATAATTCGCGATCCAGAAAAACGGAAGAAACTCGTTATCTATATCAATCCACCATACGCAGAGGCCAGCAATGTGAAACAAAAATCAGGAACTGGAACAAACCGTCCAATGGTGGCAAAAGAAACTATTGTTTACAAAGAATATCAAGAAAAAATAGGTACTGCAGCACGTGAATTGTCTGCCCAATTCTTTATAAGATTATTTTACGATCTTCATGGGTGTTGGCTTGCAGAGTTTTCAAAGTTAAAAATGTTGCAAGCAGGAAATTTCCGCAAATTCCGCAATATTTTCAAAGCAAAAATTGTGCGTGCATTTTGTGTGCCAGCCAATACGTTTGATAATGTTAAAGGAACATTTCCTATTGGCTTTTTTATATGGGAACTTAACGGAGAGGATATATTTAAAGAAACCTGTGCAGACATCTATAATGCTGACGGATCTTTTGTCGGAAATAAAAAACTGCCATCATACGACAATGACAAACTTGTTATAGAATGGTTACGACATTTTTATGACAAGAAATCAGAATCAATTGGTTTCTTACGTATGGTTGGAACGGATATGCAAAATAGCCAAGGAGTATTTATTACAAGTAATCTTTCTCAAAACGATATTGACTATAAACTTTTTACTTATATCTCTCGTAACAATATAATACCAATGTGTATTTATGTTGTTATCCGCCACTCAATTGAGGCTACTTGGCTAAATGACCGTGACCAGTTCCTCTATCCAAACAATAACTGGCAATCTGACGCAGAATTTCAGACTGATTGCCTAATCTATACTCTTTTTCATGGGCAGAATCGTATCAGTAGCGAACATGGTACAAACCATTGGATTCCCTTTACAGAAGACGAGGTTGATGCAAAGGAGAAATTTGAGAGCCACTTTATGAGCGACTTTATTCATGGACGCATCAAAAAGACCGTCAGAACGGAAGAGGAACAGGAGGAATACGAAAAAGATGGTAGGAACTATCATATGGAAGATATGTTTGAAGAATCAACAGCAACAAATCTCAATGATGGCACTTCTTCGCTCGTCCTATCAGATAAGGCAAAAGCCGTAATGGACGCAGGTCGTGAACTTTGGCGATACTATCATCAGCAACCTGTCGCCAAAGAAAAACCTAATGCGTCTTTCTATGACATTCGTCTTTACTTCCAAGGCACAAAGACCACCAAGAGTGGTAAACTGCAAATGAACGCGGAAAGCAACGACCCTACATATACTGCTCTTATTGCCAATCTCCGTCAAAAGCAGAAAGAGCTCGCTAAGCAGATAGAGCCAAAAGTTTATGAATACGGTTTTTTGAAGAAATAAATAACGTGAGTTCGACGAATTCAAGACTGCGAGGGCTGAAAGCCCGACACCTAATAGGGCAGTCCGTTAGGGCTGTTATTCTATAGATGCGTGATTAAACGACAAATATAACAGCCCTAACGGACTGCCCTATTAGGTATCGCTCCTTCAGAGCTCTTTCAACCACATGATAGTCAATAATATACAACTGAATAAATTCGTCGAACTCACGTTAAATAGCGTAAGTTCGATGACTCGCTTTATCTTACCAGCACTCCGTTTCATCCGCAATCTCAGGACATGTTTCTGCCTTGTATGTCGGATCTTTTCCTGCACGTCGTTGTTGTCTGTAATCGTCCAGAAGAATGATGGCGTATTTGCCAAGGAATGTGATGGCAATAAGGTTGCACGAAGTCATTATAACCATGAAGAAATCAACCAAAGCCCATACAATGTCGATAGTCATCAGACAACCGAAGAATACTATTATGCCAAGGATAACTCTGTAGCCTTGAATGGCTGCCTTGGTATAGCTCTTGCCATTGCATAGAAAGGCAACATTGCACTCTCCATAATAGTAGTTGCCTATCACACTTGAGAATGCGAAGAATAATATGGCAATAGCAATAATCGTCTTTCCTATTTCGCCAATATGCGAAGACAGAGCCACCTGGGTGAGTCCTATTCCGTTTTGCCCACAGTTGTAAAGACCAGAACAGAGGATAATGAAAGCCGTACATGAGCAGACGATAAGAGTATCGGTAAATACTCCCAGGGTTTGGATAAGTCCCTGTTTTACAGGGTGGCTTACATTAGCTGTGGCAGCAGCATTAGGGGCACTTCCTTCGCCAGCCTCATTACTGAATATTCCGCGTTTGAAGCCCATAGTGATTGCTGCACCAATAGTTCCGCCAACAGCCTGATCAAGTCCGAAAGCACTCTTCACGATAAGGCTTAATACCGACGGAATCATTGTAATGTTTGTGATTATTATCCAAATGGCTATGGCAAGATACCCTAACGCCATTATAGGTACAATAACAGAACACACCTTTGCTATACGCTGAATGCCGCCGAATATTACTGCTATCGTGATAGATGTCAAGGCAATAGCCATTATCTGGGGTGAGAAACCGAAAGCCTGTGTAAAGGCAGAGGATATGGTGTTAGCCTGTACCATATTATTAGTAAGGCCAAACTGTCCTATGCTTGCAATAGCGAAGATACATGCAAACCAATGCTTGTGCAATCCCTTCATTATATAATATGCAGGACCTCCTATGAACGAGTCCTCTCCGTGAGTCTTGAATAACTGAGCAAGAGTACATTCCACGAATGTATTCACACTACCTATGAGTGCCATTACCCACATCCAGAAGATAGCCCCAGGACCGCCTATCACTATTGCCGTAGCAACGCCAGCAAGGTTTCCTGTGCCAACGCGAGAAGCCAACGAAACGGCGAAAGCCTCAAAGCTGCTCACGCGCTTATGTGTGCCGTTGTCCTTGTGGCTACCGTTGTCCGTACTATTGAAGAGAAGACGCAACATCTCACCGAACATACGAAACTGTACGCCTCGTGTTCGGAAAGTAAACCAAATACCAGTTATTGAAAGAATCGCGACCATCAGTCCGCCCAAAGGTTCGTTGATCGTGTTCAGGAATTCTGAAATTGTTTGTTCCATATCGAGTGCAAAATTAATAAAAAATACCATAAAATGCAATATCGAAGTTACAAAAACGGTGTGTCTTATATACACTTCAAACTTTTTTTCATTTTAAAAGTGTTTTTTTTATGAAAAAAGCTTTTGTGTATTGTGTTTTTTTTGTACCTTTGCATCAGGTAAACCAATCGAGGTTTCCGTTTATATCACGTTTAGATTAAAAGTAAGTAAGATTTAGTTAGTAATACAGAATTTGTTAGTAGTAGTATTGGTTAAGACCTTAATTAATTCCTTTGAATAAACACAACTTGAAATAAAAATCAAGGAAAATTAAAAAGCGGCCCTTCATTGCGAAATGGAGTGTCGCTTATATTTTTTTGCGAATAATTTAAAGTGAATAGTAAATAACGTAAATTCGATGAATTCAAAATAAAACGCATCTCCGATGCTGAACTGACAATAATTACCAATCTTACCAATCTTCAACCAATAAAAAAGATATAAAATTGATAACAGCTTGCTGTTTACCATATAAGCAATTCATCGAACTGACGTTAAATAATACTTAGTTGAAAATACCGCTATCTCCTCCTCACTCCCCACCTTATCAGTCCTGCGAATCCACAGCCGAACACTATAATCGCAGCAAAGACATAAACGGCATTTCTAAGAACATCCTCCGATGCTGAGCTGTTATAGATAGTCATGGAAGAGTTCATATCCACAGATGAAGGGAAGAAAGGCGTCTCGTTGAAACCTACAACTATAAAAAAAGAGGTGATGACGAGGACAGTACCCATAAACGAGTGGAAAATGGCAGCTCTCTCGCCACCACGAGGCCTGCTGCTGTATAGAGGCGAGAACCCTAACCATATCCCAACACATATCATAGTCACACCAAGCAACAGGCATGCCAAGGCGACTGGCAGATCAAGATAGTTGTATAGGAATTTGTTTGCCACTACTTCAAACTTATTGTCACCTATAATCTGATAACCATTAGCCGCAAGTATGGCATACATCGCCACGACAAACAGCACCACGAACAGGCAAGCGTTAAGGCGTAGCTGCTTACGGTTCCAGAGCCTTATCTCCGGTTCCTTAATCTTCCATAGCAGCCAAAGATTTGCCTGCATACGCGATAGTGCCATAATCATAAGCCCGAATGCCACCACGCGCCAATCACCGAAGATACTCGGTCCTGATACCTCAACCCATTCAAAAGTGCCTTCTATATCCGACATATCGGATATTGTAAACGCATTTCCGAAGAAATAGCATGAAGTAAAGCAACCAAGAAGGAACGGTCCTAAAACGCCACAAATCGTCAGCAGCACATCAACAACCTTCCTCGCGGTAACATCATTCAGATGTTTCCTAAGCCAGAATAGCACTATCGGCAACAGGAAAACAAAGTCGAGAGCTATCCATGCCTCCGTCAATACGCTGAATGCAGAGAACACGATGCACGACATCATCTGATACATCAACATTATCGTCCACATATATTCATAGTCATTAGCAGCTCTATGCACCACCATTTTACGCCCCGTCTCCGTCATACGCTGAAGAAGCATCGACTGTATGCCGAACGGGAAGAGCAAGAAGAAATGTAATGCCCCAACCAGACTTATAATCGCCCACCAGGCTATTTGAAGGGATGATAATGTCATATTTTACTCGTTATTGTTTATTGTGTTCAATGTTATTTCAAACGCAGAGGCACCCAAAAGCATAGTTATATTTTGAGATAAAAATTAATGCGATATTGATGTGCCCTTATCGTTTAATCGCTTCATCTCCCTAAAGAAAAGCGTATTTCAGCACGAAGAGCAGGGTCAGAATGCACATTCCGATGTTCAATTCCTTCCAGCGACCAGCCAGAATCCTTATCGCAACATAGGTGATGAGACTCAGAAGTATTCCGTCGGAAATGCTGTAAGTGAGCGGCATAACGGCGATGCACACGAAGCTCGGAATAGCATTGGCATAATCCGTAAAGTTCACCTTTCGGATATCGTGCATCATCATAACGCCAACGAGGAACAAAGCCGGAGCCGTTGCCTCGGAAGGTATGGCAAGGAAAACTGGAGCAAGGAACAAGGCAAGGGCAAAGCATACAGCTGCTGATATTGAGGTCAAGCCCGATCTGCCACCAGCATTAACCCCCGAAGCACTCTCCACGTATGTAGTAACGGTAGATGTTCCGAGCATAGCACCAACGGTTGTACCCACGGCATCAGCCATGAAAGCCTTACCAAGACGAGGGATATTACCATTCTCGTCCACCATTCCCGCACGATTGCTAACACCTATCAGCGTGCCTATCGTATCAAACATATCTATAAAGAGGAACGTGATAACGCAGATAGCCATATCCACCGACAAGATGCTACCCCATTCAAATTTCATCAGGATAGGTGCTATTGAAGGAGGGGTATCAAGCAAACCTGAGAGATTTGTCACGCCAAGCGGAATACCGATTATCGTGGTTACTAAGATACCTATCAAAAGAGCTCCCACCACGTTCCTTACCAGCAAGGCTGATGTCAACAGAATGCCGAAACAAGCCAACAGTACGGCTGGAGAATGAAGATTACCGAGGGTAACGAAAGTAGAATCACTCGCGCTAACGATACCTGCATTCTTCAGACCTATAAATGCGATGAACAAGCCAATTCCCGGAGATATTGCCCTACGTAATATCAAAGGCATAGAATCCACAATTTTCTGTCTCAGCCCTGTTATGGTGAGCAGAATAAAGATGAGACCTTCAAGGAACACAGCCGTCAAGGCGAACTGCCAAGTATAGCCCATCGTCAACACAATGGTGTATGCGAAGAAAGCATTTAGTCCCATACCAGGAGCAAGCACGAAAGGCAACTTCGCATAGATAGCCATCACAGCAGTACCCACAATGGCAGAGATGATAGTCGTGGTAAACACGGCACCCTTATCCATACCCGCATCCGAAAGTATGCTTGGGTTCACGGCAAGGATATACGCCATAGTCAGGAACGTGGTTATTCCGGCGAGAATCTCCTTCTTCACCGTCATCGTCTTTGGGTCAAATCCGAAAATTTTCTGGAGCATATTCACTTTTTTTATAGGTTAAACTTCACAGCCAATGTCGGGTTGATGAAGAAAGTCTTATCATTATAGGTGTTATAGATGAAGTTATCGCTAATCTCCACCTCAGTACCGAAAGAAACCTTTTCCGATACATTCCACCAGAACTGCGGTTCTGTCAGAATCACGAGCTTACCATGATGATTCGCACCCTCGCCTCTCCAGAAATCAATAAATCCGCAGAAGGTAAATGCCTTATCAGCAAAAGTAGTGCTCCATACGCCTGTCAACTGCAAAGAAGGGTATGCATCCACACCGTTCGACTGCTTGAAGAATTGCTTATACATAGCCTGAACGGAATAAGTAGTGGAGAAATCTGCATTATGACCGTTCCACGCACCACCTATCAGGGCAGCCGACTGATATGAACCGCCCCTACCCATACCGCCGTCAAACTCAACATGGGCGGCAAAGGCACTCGATTCACTTGCCTTGGCGAAGTTGAACTCACGGCTAACCTCACTATATGCACTCATCACACCATCCTTGTCAACATCGAGGTCAACGAAATAATACCAAGAACCGAGGTCGTCGGCAGAGAATTTCTCGAACGTAGCAGTCACGTTCTGTCGGTTTGCCTCCTCGTCAGAATAAACAGGGCGCCCAAAGTCATAGTGCAACTGTAGATTCTGCGCGTTTACGCCGATAGACATAAATGTCATCAGAAAGGCAAGCAGGGCATTTCTTTTCATGATCATTTCCTAATTCAATTGTTTAGTTAATCTCTTTTGTTTGCAAATATAGTCATTTTCTTTCATAATCCTCAATTTTTTCCGAGAAAACATACAAATAAAGCATTTCTTTCTCAATTTCACAGAAAAGAAGCGGAATATGTCTATACGTTTATATTTACAATCGTCAATTATTGTCAGTTCGGTAGCGGAGGAGCATTTTCATCCAATCCACGATTTTTATGTGTAAAAACATGCACAAAATTTGGCAAATTGAGAAAAAAATTGTAATTTTGCAATTGTTTTTTACACAGGGTAATGGCAACAGACCGTTGCGAAATACATTTATGATAGATTTTCAAGTAACAAATATGAAAAAAGTCCTAATAATCATGTTAGCCTTCTTGTGCTCAATAACCGTCTCTGCACAGAGAAACAAGGTTGAGGCAAAGGCAAAATCCTATGCAGAGAAGTATGAAAGGGTTGGGAATGAACTTACTATCTCTATTGTCGTAGATAAAATCCCTATGTCGAGGAAGGAAATATATTCCGCCTTCCCTGACCTGCTCGACAAGCAGTTCAAAATTCGAGAGGATGACATCGAGGAGCGCGACCCACTGGGCAATTCCATCAAATGCTCTACCCTACTCAAGGTCACAGATGCCGCTACCGCTACTATCAAGAGCGACATCGAGATGAAACTGAGCGCAAAAGACGGCAAGGCACGAATCTGCATCAAGACCAACGGTTACAGCTATTATCGTGGCTCAACCGTGAATGCGGAAGAAAGTATTTGCTCACGCCCTCCTTTCGTTGAGATTGACAGTTCTAGCGACATGGGCGAGAAGTTTACCGAGTTCTATTGTGATGCCTTCTTGCAATTAGACAAGCACATAGAATCAATCTTTGAGGATTTCACAAATTACTGGAAGAAATACAAGAACTAACTCGCAAGTAGTTTTCTTAAATGTTTCTGTCAAGAACATTTTTCCTGTGCAACATCACAAAGTGAGCACTTTTTCTGTCAGAAATATAGCAAATATTCATATTTTTTGCAATAAATAGCTCAAAAAGTTTGTGGATTACAAAAAAAATAGTACCTTTGCATCCGCATTTCGAAAACGAGGTCTCCTCGCAATCAGAAAAGCATATCACACTTCGGGTAGGTAGGTAAGTGGTTAAAACGGGCAGACTGTAAATCTGTTGCTTCACGGCTTCGGCGGTTCGAATCCGTCCCTGCCCACGAAGAGTGGTAGAAACATAAGTCCTTATGGAGAGGTGGCGGAATTGGTAGACGCGCTACTTTGAGGGGGTAGTGTCAATTGTGACGTGGGAGTTCGAGTCTCCTCCTCTTCACATACAGGAAGACGATATGAACGGTTTACAGATACGAAAGTATCGGTGAACCGTTCTCTTTTGCCCCAAAGGCAAATGTCTGGGAAAAGGGCACAAGCCTTTTGAAATAGAAACAAAAAGGGGACTCCCCCCTGCGTTCATCAAGATGAAGGAGCAAGGAGGAGGTATATATGGATATAGATGCAATTAGCGTTTCTTTGATTTCTGCTGCAAAGGTACTGTGAAAAACTAATTTTTCAAAGGTTACTTCCCTAAACAAAAGAGATTTTTCCCTAAAAAGCAATAGGAAAATCCGCTATGGGTAAAGGAAACACACATGTTTTTTTGTGATTATAACTCATTGTGAATGAAAGCGTTTGCGGATTTGCAACACGAAGCGCATCATTTAGCAATGTAGCAATGCTCTATTGCGCAAATGTAAAAAGTATTGCGTGGTATAAATCACAAAGTTTATGGAATAAAAATTATTGCACATACAGAAAAAAGTTCATACCTTTGCACTCGGAAATAAGTGTAAGATTTATGATGAGTGACGAATAAAGTCACAACATTGTGTACAAAACTTTTTATGATTTAGGGGACATCAATTTAGGTATTTAGCATAGGGTAATTAAAAGATTGTATCAACGGGAATAACAAGACGGTATAAGGCTAAGGTAAATAAAGGTTTATTAATTCAGGTAACAAGAAACAAGGTCAATATCCTCACAGATATTGACCTTGTTTCTTGTTCAAAGAGATCTCATGTTAGTCCTTGTTCACCACAAGATCCATGTTATCATCCAGAGGGATCCATGCAAGCTCACGGATTATTTCTGAGATATACTCCTTATCGAGAATCTCAAGGAGCATATTGATCCTATTGGTCATCGACTCTGAACGCAGGAACTTGGCATAAGTCTCTTCGTCCATTTCAACTACGTCACACGAAGGTGTGGCAGGATTACGATAGATGAATCTTACTACGATTCTAATCTTTGATTCTTTTACGTTAGTATCAGTTTTCTTCATGTTTGTATAAGAGTTTTAGTCATTCATTGGCAAATGTAATAAAAAAATGACAAATCACCAAGAAAAACATGTAAAAAAATCAAAATGATGTTATTCGGGGAGAGCCTCAGCGTTTTTTCTTGCCTCTTCGAACTTTGCCTTCATCGTAGGATTATTGCGAGTCAGTTTCTTTATTGTAAGAGCCTCAGCCTTATCGTTTGCCAAACGAAGGTTGTTCTCAGAACTGAGCAATGCCGCTTTGATTTTCTGGAGTTGCTCAATACTTTTGTCAATCCCTGCTATTGCAGTATTGAATTTATCACTTGCAAGACGGTAGTTATAGGCAAACTTATCCTTGAAGTCGTTAAGCTGGGTCTCAAAATTAGTCACATCAATAGACTGGCTCTGGGCAACGATCAACTTCTGCTTATACTCCAAACTCTTTCTTGAAGTCTGCACAAGAAGAGAGATGATAGGCAGGAAGAACTGAGGACGGATCACATACATCTTATCATATCTGTATGAAACATCCACAATACCGCCATTATAGAGTTCGCTTTCCGGCTCAAGAAGTGAGACGAGCACGGCATATTCACACCCCTTTGCCTTACGATCGGCATCCAGTTTCTTGAAAAAATCCTCATTCTTATGCTTTGTGGCGGTCTCATCAGCCTCATTCTTCATCTCAAACATAATGGAGACATACTCCGTGCCATCTTCAGCAAAATCGCGGAAGATAAAATCACCCTTACTACCACCAGACGCATCATTGTCTTTCTCGAAATAAGCCTGTGGCATCATAGGGCGCATCATCTGATTGAACTGGGTAGAGCAATGAATCTCAAGTGTCTCGCCAATCATCTTCGTGGAAAGACGAGCCTTATAGTCGCGGAGACGCAGGATCTCATCTTCCTTATCCTTCAGACGCACCTCGTATTGTTCACGATCCTGCTTTATCTGATTCTCGTATCTCTCCTTCAGACTCTTCTCGCTCAGCTCAGCCTCTTTCTTGTCGAGAAGCACCTCCGAACGCAGTTTCTCTATCTCGGATTCCTTTTCTTGTATCTTCTTGTTAGCCATGTTCTGCTCTTGCAACACGGCAAGCTCTTTCTCTTTCTCACTCTGTGAGATCTTAGCCTTCAGTTCGGCAATGTCCTTTTCCTGAGCGTTAAGGGCAAGGGCTATTTCCGATTTCTTATCTCTCTCCAAACTGTCAAGACGCTCCTTTAGCTTGATAATCTCGGAATCCTTCTTAGCCAGTTCTGAGGTATGCTTGGTCATGACCTCTTGCTGCAAAGTCTTGGCTATTGCCTCGGAAGCCTTCTGTTCAGCCTCCATGCGTCTGTGTTCCTCTTCAACACGACGCTTCAGCTCAGCCTCAAACTCTTTGTTCTTCACTTGTGCCAGTATGGAATCATACACGGCATCATCCACCTGAAACTGCTTATGGCAATTTGGACATATAAGTTCTTTCATATCTTTTTTATTTAGGTTACAGATGCAAAAGTAAGAAAAATATCTTATATCTGCAAAAAAATGACAAGAGTTATTTATATGGAGCACTATAGAAATCTATTGGCTTATAAATTCTGCATAGTCCTTTGGCGACATCTTATCACCAATTGCCCACTCTACCTCCCTATTGGAAACCGACCGCATTTCGTTTTCCAACTCTTCTTTTGAATAAACGGGTTTTCCGTTTTCCATCATTGAAGCCAATTCCTTTCTAACTTCAGCCTTAAACGACTCATACTGTTCCTTCGTTATTATGACCTTCTTTTCAGGCTGCTTTTCATCAGGCTTCGTATTGTCCTCATACACAATATCGTGCTTGATAAATTCCATATTGTCACCCAATGGAATCCACGCAAGTTCACGAACCTTACCCGACATATATTCCCGGTTCAGGTGCTTTAGAACCATGTTGATTCTATCTCTCATTGCCTCGGAATGCAGGAACTTGATCCATGTCTCGTGATCAAGTTCAATCACATCACACGATGGTGTGACGGGCATATAATAAATACATCTCACTACTAATCTCATATCTCATCCTCCTTAACTTCAATCTGCTGAACATCCAGCGGATCGTCATTATGATTCTCAAAGTTATACTTCTGTTGCTCCTTGAAGGCTTTCATCGCCTCCTCGTAAGTGTCGTAAAGACCAATACGATAATATTCCCAGTCATATCGGTCATATCCTCTAAGTTCATATTTCTTCATAGCAATTATATATTAACAATTAATTTACGAGTGCAAAGTTAATAGCAACTTCGCTCAAAACGTGACAGAAGTTAAAACTTTCTTTATTTATTTTCTTTAATCAAAAGAGACATTAATCATATGGATCTTCTGTTACTCTTCTCTTGCTCTTTTTTAGCTCTTCTTCTGGTTCGCTTCTCCTTCGCTTCTAATTCGCTTCTAAACCGCTCCTAAGGATGGGCGAAAAAGGAATTTGCACCGACTTTAGTAGGGATTTGCAAGGGAGGTGCAACGAGGTTATATTTTCAACGCAAAGACGCAGAGTTTCCCTTTATTTCCGTTTTCTTTTTGGGGAACCACAGATCCAACAGATTGAAGGGATAATCTCGCTTGCGCTCGTGATTGAAATCCCTAAGATCCCGAAAATCTGTGGTCAATTAATTTCTGACAAATTCGCTTTCCTCACTCAAGACATTCCCTGTGTTTCTCACGAATCTCATCCGCAAGCCATTGAGGCTTGATGACCTTCAGATACTTACCATGCGAAAGGATCTGTCCGCAGAAATCGGGTGTAGGACGGAGATAAAGCTCGAAATCTGCATAATCCTCACCTTTGGATATAAGTCTCTGCGAATGGTGCAAAGGTAAATCTCGTATATAGTATCTCAACATATCATAGGCTCGAAGCACTACCCTCTCCGAAGGAAACTCGTCGCCTTGCACCACACCGAAACACTCAGAGAAAAACTCCTGGGCAGAAAAATCAGGATCCATGGTGAACTTTATGTCCGTGAGTTCCATACTCTTTATACGATCAAAGGAGAAGATTCCGAAATAGCTTGCTGCCTCCCTATCCTCGGTTGCAGCCCTATGGAAATGCCCAAGCACATACCATCTCTGATGCCACATTTTCAGGGCGTATGGCTCAAAGTTAAGATTGCGTGGATCATAGCCACCATACCTATTATATATAATAGCAATCCTCACACCTTTCTTCATGGCATCAATAACCACTTCCAGATAGCCATTGTCATCCGCAACAGGCTCAAGCAGAATCCTATCTTTCAGTCCTGCACTCTCCGAAATAACATTACTCACACTCAGCGTTGATAACATCCAGTTCTGCACGCTATCATTCTGCAAAGCCTTTGGATTGGAGAGGTAATACAGATAACCGCCTTGTCTCTGACATTCGATGATAATACCAAATATATCCTCAATGGCTATGCGATGTCGTCCAAAGGTGGCTTTTGTCAATGGCATACCTTCAGACATATCCGTCTCAAGCCATTTCTCATTCAATTCATCGAATGAGATTTTCCCGGCCCGGCGAATAGTGTTCAGCAGCCATATATACTCCTTGAAAAGATTAGGTTTCTTCATAGTAGTGTGTATTACTTATATCTGTCAGGGATTATGCATCCAATAGTAGTCCATGCCAAGCAGTCGTGCTCTTCCGCAAACTCGGCAAACTCTGTGGTAAGGACGGTATGTAATTCAGGTCCGACCTCTGAATCCACAAGCACAACAACAGACACATTTGGCTTGACCGCAGGAGATTTTTGAACCGTCTGCCATACGGAATTGTTCATCTTATACTTCATTCCTGCACGGAATGCATCCATGATATCCTCATCACTATAAGAAGGTTTCTGAACCATCTCAAGATACTTACTTGCTGGTGTAATTCTTTTGTATGCCATAACATTTAATTATTAATGAATTTACGAGTGCAACGTGTGAAACACCTCGCACGAAGTAAATAGGGTATGTCGCTCACAGAGCGGTGCCCGTTTCAATTTACGAGTGCAAAGTTAATAAAAACTTCGCTCAAAACGTGCAGCAAGTTTGAGATAAATAAAAAAAATAACGTGAACTCGATGAATTCACGTTACTTTTCCGATCATTTACTTTACAACTAAGTTCAATCGCTAAGATCCTTGTTTGTCATAGCACATACACAGGAGTCCGACCATACGTTCTCGGCAGTCTCCACCATATCAATAATGGTATAGATTGGTAGGATGATGCCCATAATGGCAACTGGCGCTCCTATGCCCGTCATCAGAGAGAGGGTGAGGAAATAACAGCCCATCGGCACGCCAGCATTGCCCACGGCTGAGATTACGGACAGCAGAATCCAAAGGGCGAAGAATGGCAAGAGAGTGCCTATACCGCCAGTCTCTGGTACTAATCCACCATTCTGCATCACAAAGAGAGAGGTGACAAGAATGAATGCCGCACAACCATTCATATTGATAGTTGTACAGATTGGAAGCACAAAGCGTGCAATGTCCTTTCTCACTCCCAGTCTTTCCTCAGCCGACTGCATAGTGACAGGCAAAGTAGCGGCACTACTCTTGGTGAAGAGAGCCATAAGAACGGCTGGGGTCATACGACCAAGAACGTGGATAGGGTTCAAGCCACGAGCCAATAGGAACAACGGCAAAACGACAAAGAACTGTATGACATTACCGCTCAGCACTACGAGTACATATTTTCCGATGGAATCAGCCACAACACCCGCAGAAACCTGGGCTGAGAGTTGGGCAGAGAAAGCTACGATGCCAAGAGGTAGAGTCCAGATAAGTCCACGGATAAGCAGGAAGAGCAAGTCCTGTAAGCCTAACAATCCCTTAACAATAACAGACTTGTTCTCGCTTTCGGGCAACTTCGAAAGACCTATGCCGACGGCAAAGGCTAACAGCAGCAACGACAGAACATTTCCCTCAAGGAATGGCCTTACGATATTGTTAGGGATAACCGAGAGAATATGATCGTAGTATGACTGCTGTGGAGTATCGGCAATGGCATTATCAACCTGACTGATAGCCTCAACTGGCAGATTTCCAGGTGCTACGATGACATAGAGAATAGCACCTACGATAGCAGCCGAGAAGGTGGTCAGCAATGTATATATTAAGGTACGCCCAAAGATTCTGCCCGATCCTTTGGAACCGAAAGTCGCAAAGGTGGTTATAACAGCCAACACAATCGTAGGCACAGCCAACAACTGAAACAACCGTGTATAGACCGTTGCAACGAAATCCATCAGACTATTGAGCCATGCCAGCCCCAACAATCCTAATATAGCACCTACCAAGAGCGCACCTATCCATAAAAGAGTTTTCTTCATATCTATTTGTCAGTTCTATATGTGGCTGCAAAGATACAAAAATAAACCTATATTTGCAACAGCAAACTGTATTGTTCTTTAATGTATTTCTCAACCCATCGGTAAAACTCCGAAATCTCATTGTCCGGCTTGTCGCTCTGACGAATGCCTTTAGCACGGCGTATTATTTCCGTCTCGATAGGTTCTATCTTCTGAAGAATGCCTGTTCCTGAGTGATTTATAAGACGAGCGAGATTGATATAGTCTTGCCCATTGCCTCTTTCTATCGGGAAAAGCTGGCGCTTCAGTTCAAGTCCAAACTCTACAAGCTTAGCCTGTTGTCCCGGCTGCTGATGCGTAACCACATCTGGGAGCTTACCGTTTGCCGTTATCCATAATGGAATGGCAACTGTTGTCAGAGGGCAACCAACAATCGTCCATGCAGTTGTACGCAATGGCTCTTCGCCCTTCTTTACACCCTGAATAAGTTGGGCTGACGCGGTAAGATTACGAGGGATGAAATCTCTGAACGGGTAATATACAGGCTGGGAGTCATCTTGTGGCTGCAGGTCGTTAAGGTCGATATGCGTCAGTCCGTGTTTCAGATAACGCGTGACTTTACGGATGATGTTCTCAAAACCAAGATCATTGGCATAGCTGGCACGAGTGGCATAGTCGCTCATTGCCATATAGCGTTCAATACCCTGATCCATTGACCGTTCGCCAGACATTCCGTGATTTGTGCGGACAATAAATCCGTAAGGGGCTACCAGCGGATCATTGGCATCAAACTTCACATACCCCTTGTTTCCTGTCTCATAATAGGCGACACCACCTTCTGCGTCAAGTACGGCAAAGTTTGAGTTGGAAGGTATAGGACCTCGTGCCTTGATACTGTCAAGCAGCTGCTCAAAGTCTGCCAGAGTTCTGCAGGTTTCCAATGCCTTCCGCATGAGACTACCATCGTTTTCGTCTCCTTGCGGACGTGGTTTCCCAGGAACGTGTTTTCCATTCAGGTTGTACGCCGCAGTATTAGCAATGGCAAAACCCACCTCGTTATGTCCTGACCATACACTCTTGTATAGCGAATCCTTTGCTGCTACAATGGCAATAAAGCGATAGCGAGAGCCTTGTAGCTGTATTGCCAGATTGTTCTGGTCGTGCGTATCGCGGTTCTTGAATATATATGGTCGGCCGTCTGGAGTCACTTTGCCTGACACGATGATACTTGTGCAGGCATTAGAATATACGGCACCCCATAGGAGCGCAGCGCTTATCAGTAAAATATTTGCTATGTGTTTCATCTTTTCATGTACAATTTAAATGAAAAATGAACAATGAAAAATGAAAAATACAGTTTACCATTTATCGCAGACAATTACAGCGAACAAAACAAACTTGTATTTTTCATTTTTCACTTTTCATTTAAATACTAACCGTCCAATACAAATCGCTCAGCCCTTCACCACCAGCCACCGTATTACCATCAGCATCTTTTATATGCAGATGAATATCCCAAGTACCTGTCATTGTAAGGTTTAGCTGCCCCATGTAGCTACCGTCACCTTGCAAGGTGAGAGCCTTGTTGTCGGGTGATGTATGGTTGCCCATGTCGGGCATTGTTGGATATATCTCAATAGTAAACTTATCTTCCGATAGGGCGTATGGAACTTCCTTATCTATTCCCTGCCTTGATATATAAGCCTCTATGGTGTTGATGCCAGTCTGGTAGTCTTTAGGATTGACGAGCGTGAGATAATAGGTCGTGTCATTATACTTGAACGACTTTAGCCATGTCTGTCCCTGTGCAAGCGCATCTACTGTTATCTGCGATGGAGCGTGAACGGTTGACAGACCGTTTGTTGAAATCTTGTATGACAATTCCCAATATCCCTTGTCGCTTGTACTCATTACATATGATACCCATGCACGATGCACGGCAGGAAATGTCTCGTCATAGACCTTGCTCACGGTTATTGCAGGAGTGGAATGTTTCATGCCCATAGCCGTCATGGTCATAATAGGTGTTATATCCGTAACTGTGAAATTACGTACATATCCCTGATTTGAGATCTTGGTCACAGCAAAGAACAAGTCGTTGTAACCCAAGTGCAGTTTTCCGTTGGCAGAATAGACACTTACCGCATACTTTCCTCCAATCGTGTCGCGCAATGATGGTATCTCCTTTACGTAACTATTATTCAGGAAGGTATAGGCAAGGAATGTCTCTTCCGCATTACAGCATTCCACATCTGTTGGTATGGTGATATTCACAGGGCTATCTTCTTCGCTGCTACTGCATGATGAGAAGATACTTACCGAGAACAATCCTAAAATAAAATATAATGCAAATTTCTTCATGTCCTTAATTTAATCACGAATTAGCAGTTTATCAATTACGAATTATTAATTACCTATTTTACAATAAGCAATCACGAGCAAACACAATTTTAGCGAACAATGTTAAATAGGTAATTCGTAATTAGTAATTAGTAATTTGTACGGTCTTTGTCTGTATATCCCCTTCACGGTAAAGTATTTCCAACACTTTGCTTACAACGCATCCGATGCAACCGTCACAATGTCCGAAGTGGAATTTACCATAGATGTCACCACAAGTAACGGTACCTTCCTGTTTCTTGAGTTCATCATACACCTCGCTTGCCAAACTCTGATGCTTCTCCTTGTCACCGTGGGCATAGAAGCCGATAGCCATTATAGCACCTGATAGTGCTCCGCATGTGCCTTGAGAGAACTTGTGACCTATACCGCCTGAGAAACTTTCAGACATACTCCTCAGTTGTTTTTCCGTGAAGACCGAACCTAATGTGGCGGCTATTGTAGTCAAAGAGATAGCAGAGCATCCATAATGTTTTCCTTGTCGTGCAGCAATCTGTCGTATTGCTTCAGCTTGAATCGAATCCAGAGACTGGTGAGGAGTAACAGCCTGGAAAACAGGAGGGAAAACGTATCTAAGCGAGTCCGCATCGATTTTTTTTGCAGTCGCGTTTCCTTCAGATTCAGAAGGAGAAGCCCAAGACAACGGTGCATTGCCCTGTCGGGAAAACGAGGTCTGGATGCTAGCAAGTGCTAACGCTGTGAGTATTGTAAGTCTCTGATATTCCATTGTTCTTAAGAATTAAGAAAGTGAAGAGTGAAAAAATAAAAAGTTAAAATTAAAAAGTATGGTTTGTATTTCCGCGACAGTTTTTCGCTGCACATGGTAATCATACTTTTTAATTTTTCCTTTTTACTTTATACTTTTTTAGTGATAATTTTATCTCTTAAAACTTCCTCTTACAATCTTATGCTCGAAGGTCTGAGTATCCTTGAAAAGATTATACATCGGACAGATCTTCTCTACACGATTGAGCCACTCCTTAACCTTGTCTTCACTCTCTGGTGTCAGAGCATGGAGGGTGTAGCGCACATTCTGCAATGCTATAGACTCTTTCTCATGTCCCTTGCGACCTGCTACAGGATTCCACTCTGCCTGTACGGTGAGCGATACTGAGTCAACATCAAGATTCAGTTCTGCTGCCTGTCCAAGTGAAATGTGTGTGATACAGGTACCGAGAATGCCCAGTGTACCCTCAAGCGATGTCATGCCTGTGTTTGAACCTCCAAGATACTCTGGATTGTCGTGCAGAATGAGATATTTGTCGTTTACCGTCAACTGACGAACACCATTAGGGAATACCTTCACCCAAGGACCGTGTTTAGGTGCCTGTGGCTTCAATTCCTTCTTATCCTTATTCTCGTTCTTCAGTTTCTCCTGCTTTTCACGACTTGCCTGAAATGCCTGACGCTTGCCGTGGATGTACTCACGCAGCCCCGCAAGTGTCTCACCCTCTACCTTTTTCACACGTGGTGATGGTTTAAGGTCAATGGTGAGCTGTGGCACTACAGCCTGCTTAACGAGCGTTGCTATCGGTGAGTTCTGCTCTGCAAGTACCGCGAGCTTTTCCAGTTCTGCATCGCTGGCAGGTGAATCTATGTAGAGCGTATAGAGGAAGTTACGAGGATACCACACGCGCCCTGTAGGCTCCTTGTCAGGCTGTCCGTGAATCTCTATCGTCAGCGAGTCAATGTCAATACCGAGTAACGCTGCCTGATTCAGATAGCTGTCAGCAAGGTCAGAGGCAAATACTGCCTGTGCAGTTGTTGGTGTATCTACTCCTGAGTCCTGTCCGCCGTGTGAATATCCACAATCACCGAGGTAGTGGAACTCCCTTACACGCAGTTCACGAGCACCGGAGCGATTCTTTGCTACTACGTTGGCTGTAAGAGTCACGGTCTTGAGATCCTTTGCACCGAGAGCGTTCCACGCTTCCAATGCCACCTTACGCTGCTTTAGGTGACTGCGCAGACTTGGTGCATTCTGTTCAAGTTTCTGTTTTGTGGCATCAGAGCGGAATACGTCAAGTGGTCCCTGTGCCTGTGCTACTGTTGCTACCGACAATGCGGCTATTGTAAGTGCTATTATATTTTTCTTCATAAATCTTAAAACTCTTTTTTTAGTGATAAACTAATGCAAGATTTCATCTACTTCTTACTTCCTTTTCTCTTAACCCTTACGATCTTATGCTCAAAAGTCTGAGTGTCCTTGAACACATTATACATCGGACATACATTCTCCGTCTGCTCAATCCACTTCTGAATGGCTGTGTATGGCTCAGGGGTAGTAACATATAGGGTTACTCGTAGGTTCTGTGGGGCGATAGACTCATTCTCGAATCCCTTGCGTCCGGCACGTGGATCCCATTCACCCTCAACCTGAACGTGCAAAGAGTCAATATCGAGATTCAGCAATGCTGCCTGTCCTTCAGAGATGTGCGTAAGACAAGTACCGAGAACACCAAGCGCATTTTCACGAGAGGTAAGTCCGAGATTAGTACCACCGAGATATGCAGGATTGTCGTGAACAATGAGATATTTGTTACTTATTGTCAACTGACGTGTTCCGTTAGGCAATACAGTAACCCAAGGACCCGTATTCTTTACTGGTGCCGGTGCAGTCGCAGGTCTTGGTTTGCTCTGATAAGCAAGCTTTGCCTGACGCTTGCCGTGGATATACTCGCGCAATCCCTCAAGAGTTTCACCTTCTATTACTCGTTCGCGTGGTGAATGCTTATAGACAATGTTTACAGGTACTGTAACAGCCTGTTTGATAAGGTTTACCACAGATGAGTTTTCTTCTGCCATCTGTGCCAGACGTTCCAGTTCCTCGTCTGATGCAGGAGAATCCACATATATGGTATATAGGAAGTTTCTATTGTATTTTACACGATTTGTAGGCACCTTGTCTGGCTGTCCATGTATCTCTATTGTCAGGGAATCAATATCAATTCCTGCAAGTGCAGCCTGATTGATGTAGCTGTCGGCAAGGTCAGAGGCAAACACCGCTGCTGCTGTTGTCTGTGTCTCTACACCTGCATCCTGTCCACCATCAGTATATCCGCAGTCACCTACATAATGAAACTCACGCACCCTGAGTTCGCGATAACCCGCACGATTCTTTGCCACTACGTTAGCAGTAAGAGTTACTGGTTTCAGTTCGCTTGCCGGAATAGCGTTCCATGCCTCAATGGAATTCTTACGTATCTTGAGATACTCACGCAATGTTGGTGCGTTCTTTTCAAGCAGAGTTTTTTTCTTTGCAGAAGTGAAAACACCGTTGACACCCTGTGCCTGTACTCCGCTCAAGGCTAATGCCAGCGCGGCAGTTAGAAAGATGGATCTTTTTGTTTTGTTCATCCTGAATTTTCCTTTCTTTTATTATTTGTTATAATATATTTTTCCTTACTACTTATTTCTGAGTGCAAAGGTACTAACATTTTCTGTTCTATGACATCCCATACTCAGGTTAATTTGAATACCATGTTTTTGGTATGTCACAACACAACAAACTGAAAAACAATAAGATAAAGAATATTGTTTTTCTCGTGTTTTATGGTATAAAATCAAAAAAATAATGCGATAGTAACATGTTATTAGTGGAAATTAATGTTTACTCACGAAGTGAGAACATATAATGACCATCAATGCCACATTAATACCGCATTATTTTTTCAAACGCAATGTCGCAGATTTTTTTCTTGAACACGCGGGGGCAAGAAAAACTTCATGTTTTTTTATACAGGGAAATACCTGCATTCAAACAATACCCCAAGTCCGTTCCAAAGCCGTTCTAAAGCCGTTGTAAAACCGTTCCAGCTCCAATCGAGAGAACGAACCCATAGCGAAGGTGAAGTAAATGAAAAATGAAAAGTGAAAAATGGAAAATCCAAGTTCAGAAAAAACTTTTTCGCGCTAATCCTACATACCTACATCGACACCCCATATAACACGCACAGTCTTAACACTTTACACGGATTTCAAATACCGCATAAACCTACACTAATCCTACACTAAACCTACACTAATCATGCCTGTCAAGGCATGAAATTAATAATTAATAATGAGTAATGAATTACGCGGTATTTAAAATCGCCACAAGTTTCTCTGCATCAACAAATTGCAAGGGATGCCGATGTAGGTATGTAGGATTAGCGCGAAAAAGTTTTTTCCAAAAAATCTATACGAATAACTCACGTTATTTGTTTCGTGCCGTTACACGTTCTATGCGTCCACTGATGACCTGCGCGTTAGTTACGAGGTTGTAGATAGGGCAACCCCTCTCAGTCTTTTCCACCAGCTCACGAATCTCTGCCTCTGGGCGTGGACTGCTGATGAATACCCGCATCTTAATATCAGTAGGATAGAGAGGTGTCTGCTCAAATCCTTTGCGCCCTGCACGTGGATCAAACTGTGCCGTAAGCGATACGTTCAGAGTGTCGAGCGGTGTCTTGGTACGTGCAGCCGTGCCTTCAGCAACGTGCGTGAAACATGAGCCAAGCAGACCAATGTGACTCTCTATGGCTGTAGGTCCGAGGTCGTTACCTCCAAAGAATTGTGGATGATCCTGAAGAACCCTGTGGTGACGCACCTGCAAGACTGTTACACCCGATGATGGGTTGATGAATGCTGAAGGACCGTCAGGGCTGAGATAACTATCGGTTTGCGCCGGGGTGAACGGATTGGCACGTGAATAAGGATAGTCGTAGGCATAGCCGCCGAACTTCGACTTATCAGGACGTTGACCACTTTCACGCAGTTTGCGATTTCCCTCGCCCTTGCGTGTCTCCCACTCTATGAACTCACGCAGTCCTGGCTGATAGGTAGGAGGTAGTACGAGTTCATCGGCACTTCGTGTATATACCAGTTCGGTATTGACCTTGTGAGCACGTATTGAGAACTGATAAAGAGGCGAGTTCTGTTCAGCCAGCAAGCGCAATTCTTCTAACTGACTATCAGATGCAGGAGAGTCAATGTATATGGTGTATTTCAATCCCCAGTCCTGCAATGAATGTCCAGTCTGATTGATGTTTATGCCGAGTGAGTCAATATCAATTCCCTTCAATGCTGCCTGTGTGACATAGCTGTCGATGAGATCACCAGCAATGGCACTAATGACATGATCGGGAGTACCTATGCCAAGGTCGAAACCGCCGTTATTGTAACCACTATCATTGAGGTATTCATGTTCGCGAATAATGACATGACGAGTGCCGGCACGTTGTTCGGCAGTTGCAAAAGCCTTGATTGTTATTGGCTGAAGTACATCGGTTGGTATTGCGCGGAATTGCTCTACTGCGTTCTTTCTGCGCTTGAGAAGATCACGGAATGACGGTGCACTCTTCAATGCCTTATGATACCATGAGGCATCGGTGATAGCCTTGTTCAACCGTTGGTCGTTCTGTTGTGCCACAGCAACAGTTACTGCTGCCGTGGCTATTATGGTTGAGAGAAGTATTTTCTTCATAATCAGATATTTTTTATTCCCTTCCTACGTATGGGTTTGCTGTTATTGTAGAGCCGTCATAGCCGTAGTTCTGCCACAGGTTAGGGTTTACTTCGCGCTGTGCCTGCGGAATAGGGAAGCGATAGTGCTTGAAGTCAATAGTCTGCTTATTGTACTCTGGATATTTCTTTGCAAGAGGACTATTCTTTATGGTCTTTACCAGAATCTTCCAGCGTTTCAGGTCAAGCAAATGCTTCTGCTCAAGAGTGAACTCCCAAGAACGCTCCTGTATGATAGCATCGAGGAATCCTTTGTAGTCGAGTCCAGTCTTCAGATCGTGAGCCTGCGGAGTGGTGGCGTAGATATTCTCGCGGAATGCACGACGACGCACCTTGTTGAAGGCATCGTAAGCCTCCTGGTTTGGCTGGTGGTCACGCTCGTTGATTGCCTCGGCAAGTATGAGATAGACCTCTGCAAGTCGCAATACCTGACGATTCATGGCACGATCAGCCGCACTTGTCTCAGGTGAGTCGTGGTCAATGTATTTGTTGTAGCGAGAGAAACCAGACTCACGGATCTTGTCACCGTCGGCATCATAATAGAAGTGGAAATAGCTCTGGGTTGATGGACGCCACAGGGAATCAACGAAAGATACTTCCTTGCGCTGGTCACCCTTGAGATAAGAGTTCTCTACGGTGTTGTCCGGTCCTGGTGCTATGTGTGGTAGTGCCACGCTGTAGCTTGTAGAGAAAGAGCAATGGCAGAGGTGGTTGTTACCAGAGGCATCACCTTCGCGTGTGCTTGACCCCTTGTAGAACTGGATTGCGAAAATACTCTCCTTGCCGTTACGGTTGTTGTTGTTCCAGTTGTCGTAGAAGTCCTCTTCCAACTCATATTCGCCAGAGTCGATAACCTGCTGTGCATACTGTACGGACTTGCTGAAATATTCCTTGCGCTGTGCATCAGTCAAATCATCGTCAACCTGTGCCCATACGAGATAGGTCTTTGCAAGAGCAGCAAGAGCAGCACCACGGGTAGCACGACCTATGTCGCTCTGTCCGTACTCCTTAACAGATGGCAGAAGCTCGGCTGCATCCTCAAGATCGTTTACAACCTGCTGGAATACCTCTGTTTCAGAGTTTCGTATGGCATTGTTGCCTTCGCCAACCTTAGTTACGATAGGCACAGGACCCCATATCTGCACGGCATAGTTGAGATAGTAAGCACGCAAGAACTTAGCTTCGCCAATTACCTGTGCAGCAACCTTGGGTGATACTCCGGCAGGATTCTGTTCAAGTTTTGCGATGACGTCATTGGCACGTGCAACAGAGGTGTAAACTGCTGCCCAAAGGCGTACCAAGTAGCTGTTTGTGCCGTCCCATGACAGCAGTCCGAGCATACCGCCACCACCGTTTGGGTTCTCACCGCTGACGGTTGTCTCGGTGGTGAGGTCGATGAGATACATGTAGGTTGTTGCGAGTTCTATGTCAGAGGCATACACGGCATTGACGAGTGCCTTTGCATCGGCATCGCTCTGTGGCAGGTTACTTTCTGACAACTCACTCTGGTTGCCAAGGTCGAGCGATTCGCAGGATGTGGTTACTGTTCCAAGAGTAATCAGAGCTGCCAACGCATGAATATGTATTGTGCGGAAAGCACCAAGTCTTTTCTTTATATTGTTGTTCATATCTCGTAAATTGAAAATGGATATTATAATAATTACGAATTACAAATCACCTATTTACCATAAATAGCAATCACGAATAAACTATTAGCGAATAGTACTAACCAGATAATTAGTAATTCGTAATTATATTATTAATATGATACCTTCACTCCAAAGGTGAATGAGCGTGCCGTTGGATATGTGCCACGGTCAGTATAACCAGAGAATTCAGGATCGAAACCTGTATAGTCGGTTATTGTCAGGAGGTTCTGTGCTGATGCATAGAGGTAGATACCGAGTTTCTGACCATTGCCGATACGTGGCTGGAAGTTATAGCCTACCTGTATGTTCTTCAGACGCAGGTAGCTGGCATCCTCAATGTAGCGGCTGTCAAGGTAAAGGCTATAGAAATTGCCAAATGTTGCCTTTGGCACAATTGTGCTTGGGTTGTTCTCAGTCCAGCGGTCAAGCAGTTTCACAGAGCCGTTGTAGCTTGTGTTTGGAGATTCAAGAGCCTGTTCCAACTGGTTGTAGAGCTTGTTGCCGTAAGAACCTTGGAAGTTGAAAGAGAAATCCCAGTTTCCATAGCGCAACTGTGAAGCGAAGCCGTAAGTGAACTTAGGCTGTGTAGATCCCAACACTTTGCGGTCGTTCTCCTGATCTACATTGCCATCTCCGTTCTGGTCAACAAATTTAGCATCACCATATTCTACGTTTGTCTTTGTTGATGGCACTGGAACCTTTGCAAGGTCATCACCCTTCTGTACCACTCCATCGAACTCCCATCCGTAGTATGTGCCAAGAGCTTCTCCTACGCGGATGATGGTGTTACCGCTGATAATCTGATTCTGTGAACCGCCAAGACTCGTCACCTCGTTCCTATTGTGCGCAATGTTGGCACTGGCACTCCATGAGAGTTTCTTTGTCTGATAGAGCGTTGCATTGACTGCGAACTCAACACCATCGTTTGTTACATTACCCACGTTGGCAAGCTGTGTGCTGAATCCTGTGGTCTGCTCTACAGGAATGTCGAGCAACAGGTCTGAGGTCTTCTTGTGGTAGTAGTCGAACACGAAGCCTACACGACCTTTGAGGATGTTGAAGTCGAAGCCGAGGTCGAATGATGAGGTGGTTTCCCATTTCAGGTCATCGTTACCCAGACCTGAACGGTAGTATGCGCTATTCTTCACGCCTCCGAGGAAATAATGTGTGCCAGCGTATGTGGAAAGGAACTTGTAGTCGCCAATTTCCTGATTGCCCACAGTACCGATACTTGCGCGGAATTTCAGGTCTTCAAGCCATTTTGCACTTTTCAGGAATTTCTCTTCGTTTACGTTCCATGAGAAACCGAGTGAAGGAAACCATCCCCACTTGTTGTTCTTCGCAAAGCGGCTGGAACCATCGGCACGCAATGTAGCGGTGAAGTGATAACGATCAAAAATTGAATAGTTTACACGACCTATGCCTGAATAGAGAGAAGAGGTAATGAACTGGGTATCAGTATTAACGAACTGAGAGCCAGCCTGAAGGCTATGATAGCCGAGGTTCTCATTTGCGAAATAGGCAGTTGAGCCAAGCAGACGCTCACTCTTTTCCTGCTGATAGGTGTAACCGCCAAGAACCTCAAACTCATGTATGCCAAATTTCTTATTCCATGTGAGGGTAGCCTCAAACTGGTCGCTCTCCCAACGCTTTGTACCGACAGAGCCATAGCCTTCAGAGTTAAAGCCAATCTGTGAGTTGCCACCACCAAAGAGATTCTGACGAGTGTTGATAACATTTACGGAACCCTGTGTACGGAAACGCAAAGATGGGATGATCTGCCACTGTGCAAAACCTGATAGTAACACGTTGTCAACGATTGTCTCTGTCTGCACCTCGCTGAGATCGGCAATGGCGTTTGGTGTGTTACCATTACGCACAAAGTCGCCTGACTCGAATGGGTTGGCATAGTTCCATGTTCCGTCTTCATTGTGGATAGGAACTGCTGGTGATGTGCGAAGAGCCTGCTCAAGCAGTCCGCTGAATCCGTTAGACAGACCGCGGAAACCGTTCTGTCCGCTACGTGTAGTCTTTGAAAGGTTTGCTTTCAGTCCTACGGTAACATTCTTGAAGATGTCGCGATCATAGTTTAAGCGTGCACCGATACGTGTGAAGCCAGAGCCGAGAATAATACCATTCTGGTCGATGTAGTTACCAGAGATAAGGAAACGCTCCTTGTCAGAACCACCGCTGACAGAAAGCTGATGCTGCTGAGTAGTTGCATCGCGGAAAAGGGCATCCTGCCAGTCTGTGCCTTCTCCCCATGACTTTACCACTTCGGGAGTAACACCTGCGGCAGCCTTCTGTGCATCGGTTGCAAGGTCAAGGTATAGATTGCCCCATTCCTGCGCATTGAGTAGGTCGAGACGCTTACGTACAGACGCAATACCGATGGAATAGCCATAGTCAACTTTCAGCTTATCCTTTTTACCATTCTTCGTAGTAACGATGATTACACCATTGGCACCACGTGAACCATAGATGGCAGAAGCCGAAACGTCCTTGAGCACCTCGATAGACTCGATATCTGCTGGGTTGATAGATGCCAGAGGGTTAAAATCCTTACCTGCGAAACTGTTACCTGTGCTTGTTGCTGCAGCATCGTTATAGATCAGTACACCGTCAATTACGTAGAGAGGTTCGTTACCACCATTGATGGAGTTACCTCCACGTATTCGAATGTTGAGCGCAGCACCAGGCTCACCTGATGAAGATGCAGCACTAAGACCTGCCACGGCACCCCCCAAGGCATTGTCGAGCGAAGTTGAGGTCTGCAAAAGCTTCTCATTCTTGACTGTTGTCACGGATCCTGTGAGGGACTTACGCTTCTGAACGCCATAGCCGACTACGACAACCTCGTTAAGGCTGTTGGAATTGTCTGCCAATGCAATATTCACGGGTTCTTCAAAGTCATATACATCCACGTCAAGAGGACGATAACCAACGTACTCAACACGGAGAGTAAGAGGTGCCTCTACCTTGGTCTGAAGAGAGAAGTTTCCATCGTAGTCTGTTACTACACCCTGAGTCTTTTCATTTTTAACAATTACTGTCGCTCCAATGAGCGGTTCTCCCGTGCGAACATCTGAAATGTGACCTGATATCACATTCTGTGCGAAAGCCAACAAAGGGCTTATCGCAACAATAGTTGCAATAAATAATCTTTTTACCATAAAATCTAATACTTTGTGAAATATTAAGATATTAAGAGATTAATAGATTGATTAATTTCTTAATATCTTAATATCTGTTTATTTTTGTGCAGTTAGTATGTTCTTCACCTTGTCGATTTGTACCTGTGCCAGTTTGTTATCCAAATTCAACAATCCAAATTCGTGATTATACTTCACACCAGCGGTGAGTACCCATTGCAAGAACTGGTTTACTGCATCGTCTGCGTGATTATAGCTCACACCAATCTTCTCGACTGCCACTTCTTGCACCTTACCTTCTTCCAATACTCCGATAAGATCATCGAGGGTGGCATTGTCAGAAAAACTACTCTCCAGACTCTTCTTTACATCAATGCCTATGATGCTGAGGTTGCTCTTGATGTGACGACTCTTCAGGTCGAAGATGTTTGGGAGCGCGTTGAATGAAACACCCAATGGATCCTTGGCGAGAGCTGTGGTCAGGAAAAGGTCATCGCCCGAGATACGCTTGCCACGGAAGTTGCTGCTCTCCTCACCAAAGTTGTGCGCAAAAGAAGATGTTACGGATGTAGCGTTGCTACCACTGTATATAACTAGTTTTTCAAACTGCTTGATTTTCTTTACATCCTCGTCAAATTCATCATTTAGGAAGTAAAGTTGCTTTAGCTTCTTTGAATTCAGATGCTTGCCTTCCAAGACCTTCGCAGCCTCACTACCGCTGGCTGTAATAGGCAATACGGCGAATTCACCGAAATAAACCACAGAATGACTAAAATCTTCCGTCTTACCATCCTGATCGTTGAATACAACATTAAGGTCTATGTTACCCTGATTATTACTACCCTTGGCTATCTGAAATTCTACGCCAGGCTGTGTCTTTGAATATTCGGAAATCCATTTTTCCAGCAACGGACGAGCAAAACGTGGTGCCTTCACATAGCGCACGTTACTTGAGTTGCTTGAACTGCTTGTACCACCTGAATTGTTACCAGCCCAGATATTGTTGACGCTGATTCCCAATACTACTACCAATGCTAATACTATACTTCTCATACTTTTTCCTTTTTACTGTGTTAATACCTATTATATATACTTTACCATCCATTGCTGTTACCATCATTTGGCTACAACAATTGTTGCACAATCGCATTCGGTTCATTGTATCCATAACTCTATCATTTTAAAGTTAATACTCTAGTGAATTATTTCCGAGTGCAAAATTACTATGTTTTTAACACACCAGCAATAACGACTGTATGGTATTTCATATACCATATATTAGGTACGACAACTACGTTTCAACTGTTTTGGAGACGTTTTTGAACATATTACTGTTAATTCCCATGCCAGAAGTTCAAAAAAAAGGCAGAAAAAGGCATTAATTATAAAACAAATTTTCCACTACTTTACCCCGCTCTCTCGAGCTGGGCATGTAGTGGAAAATTTATTGTGCCTTCAGGTAGGTCAATTTTTGGTTATTTTGAGTGTCTGTTTGTTCCCCCCCCATAAAAGGAAATAGAATATCTTTATTCAATTCGTCCTAAAAAAGTTATTCACTTATTCGTTCTTTTGTTGGAAATAAATGTAAAATATTATGAATAATACCACTATGATGTGGCAGGGGATGGTTTAAGCATGAGTGAACGCAGCCTTGAAAAGCCTTGCTCACGCTTCGAAACACATCTATGTACTTTCCATTACCAAACTCCAAAGCTTGATGCTGAGTCTGGATCTTCGTTGCAAACCAAGACAGATGCGTCGGCTTCTGCAACTTTCGGATTTGAAGTATTGAAACTTAATCCGAGAACTTTACATCCAGGTATCAGGAACCTGAGGATGTTGGAAGTAGTGTTTCGATTCTTTCTCATGTGACTTTTTTTAATGTCTGTTTGGTGTATTAAACACCTTATTAATAATAAATCGGTGGAACTAGCGCCTAAGATGAATTTATCGCTTATACGATTCTATCTGATTTCTGAGTGCCCAGGGGCGGGCGAAACATCAGCTACAAGCAGGTGCACGTCTCTGATTTCTGAGTGCAAAATTACAGCTATTTCCTCGAACTCATTTGTAATATTTCGTCAAAGTTATGTAAAAAATCGTCAAGAAGCATTTTTCTGTATGTAAAAATACACTCAACAATGTAACAAACCAGTACAAATCCACGAAAAATCACTAAAAAATGCCCATTTCATCGAAGAAACAAGCATTTCGTGTACTTAAAACATTTTTTTCGGGCAAAAAGATCAGTTTTCGGGTAGAATTGTAAAAATTACAATAGCAAAATAATGGTTAATTAACGTGAGTTCGACGAATTCAAGACTGCGAGGGCTGAAAGCCCGACACCTAATAGGGCAGTCCGTTAGGGCTGTTATTCTATAGATGCGTGATTACGTTCAGAGCTCTTTCAACCACATGATAGTCAACAATATACAACTGAATAAATTCGCCGAACTCACGTTATTTAGTCTTTTATTCCCTCCAAACACCCATTCTCCCTGCCTTTCGACTGTTTGCCTTTAGTGCTGAGAGAAGCGGTTTTCAGCCTTTAGGTCTGTTCTTCCTCCTATGCTCCTCTAATAATCCTCCGTTCATAATACCATAATAATACCATTATATTACCATTATAATACCATAATAATACCATAAACTATGGTAATATAATGGTATCTTAATGGTAAGATTATAGAAATTTCATGGTATTTATATGAGACGAAGAAAGGAACTACGACGAAGGTTTTGGGGTTGCAGGCTCTTGCTGCTCTTATTTTAAGAGCAACATGAGTTATTCGTATAGAATCACGTTAATTTATAGAATGGTGAATGTGGTTGTCATAGTATAAGAAAGGAAATAGTAACCTGAAAGGTTAGGACATAGAAAAAGGTCAAACTTAGCAACCACTGCTCAGCTTGACCTTTTCTTTCCCCAATCTGATGCTTTTCGCATCTGATTCATAATCCTTTTACATTTATTTCCGAGTGCAAAGATACAATAAACAAATGATTCCTGCAAGAAAAAACAAGAAAAAAGTGTCTATATTACAATTATGCAATCATTTTTACGAGTTCGCAACAAATTGGGAATATAGCAAAATCCTTTAAAAGTGTACCAAAAACAATATAAATCCTGAAAATAGGGACTAAAAATACCCAAGAAAGGCACCTAAAAAATTTTCTAAATGTTTTACAATTTCGCAACCATCATTTTACAAATCTGCAATCTTCAAAAAACCGCGGTTTCATCGAAGCAAAACCAAGAAGAAAGCCCTAAAAACCCACATATTACCTTATTAATATAATATATAAGTGCCTAAAAATGTACAAGTTACACTACTTGACATAAATCAAGCATTTACATATTTGCATCATTTTTCAGCAAAAAAATTTGCTCATATCGCGAAAAGTATATACCTTTGCACCAGAGATCAAAACAAAAACAATTTGTTACTCTCATAAAAATTACATTTATTTCCAACTTTTAAAAATCTTAAGTTATGACTACTTCATTCATCAACAGAATAATCGTTATCGCAGTGCTCACAATTTCATTCGCTGCAAACGGAATGGCAAAGGAGCCTAGCTTAATGGATTATAATGGCATAGAATATTTCACATGGAATATTGACGATAACGGAACTTTACACGTAACACCGCTTACAGATGTTACCCCTGACTTCCAGGAGTCTCCATTCATCAAGTACAGAAAGCAGATCACAAGCATCGTTTTCGAGGATGATTTCTATAATGAGACTGCACTGAGCAAGATCGGCAAGAACCTCTTCAAAGGTCTTGACAAAGTAAAGAGCGTTACTCTTCCTGACGGAATCAAGAGCGTTGACGCAACAGCTTTCGAGGGTTGCACCTCTCTCAAGGATCTGTCAATCCCTGCCTCAATCGACATCAACGACAACTCAGAACTCAAGAGCTGCGCTGACTATGAGGAGAACTACAAAGAACAGTTTTACACAATGTTATAATATAATATACCGTCTTTATTAACCCCTACGTGAGTAGGCATTCGTCTTCATGTATAAACAACACATAATCTAATCATCTTGAATATCATGGGCACACAAAGCGCGCGGAACCTATTGGCTTCCGCGCTTTTTTCATTTTCAAAGCACCTCGAACAGAACAC
This sequence comes from uncultured Bacteroidales bacterium, assembly GCA_902801425.1. Taxonomy (GTDB): domain Bacteria; phylum Bacteroidota; class Bacteroidia; order Bacteroidales; family Bacteroidaceae; genus Prevotella. The sequence continues at coordinate 33,075 of CADCIQ010000029.1, forward strand.
CCTTCCCCACACACAACAGAAGCAACCACATCACAGAAAAAAAAATGTTCCTTCAATTCAGCATAGAATCAGGATTTTATAAGAATAGGAACTGCCTTGGACTTGGTATTGGTGCTACGACCTTACTTCGAACATGGACACACAAGGATATGAACCGTCAATACACCTCTTTTATTTCCAGATTACAAAAGCCGTTTGATGCTTTTACTGTCACATCGCCTCCCGAAGCCCCAAACATAGCAGCCCAAGACAAAAGCCGGCAAATTCACAGAACCAAGGCAAAAACATAAGAAAACGCAGCATTTTTGAAGTGTTTTAAAGAAAAATCACGGTTTTTGAAAAGAAAGTCGCAAAAAAATTTGGCAGTTTCAAAAAATAGTTGTACCTTTGCACTCGCAATTGAGAAACACCACTCATTGCAAACAAAAAAAAGGTGCCATAGCTCAGTTGGTAGAGCAACGGACTGAAAATCCGTGTGTCCCCGGTTCGATTCCTGGTGGTACCACCTCCTCCTTTTTGAAAAGCCTTGCTTAAGATTCGTCTTCTGCAAGGCTTTTTCCTTTGCGTTTGATTGATTTTTGTCAATTATCAAAAAAAACTACAAAAAAACAATTGAAATCCGAAAAATTTTAACTAAATTTGCAAGCGATTTATATAATAAGGTAAAATAGCAAAAAAACAAATAATTATTTTTACTTATTCCACTTAAAGTTATGCAGAAAAGAATTCTTTTTCTGATTGCCACAGCCATAATGATGATTTCATCAGCAATGGCACAGGTAACAACTTCTGGCATCAGCGGTAAAGTAACCATGAACGATGCCAATGGCGAAGAAGTCATTGGTGCTTCCATTATGGCAGTACACGTGCCTACTGGCACACGCTACAGTGCTATCACCAATGTAAAGGGTGCATTCGCCATTAAAGGTATGCGTCCTGGTGGTCCTTACACCATCAACATCACCTATGTAGGCATGCAAAGCAAGTCGTTCGAGAACGTAACCCTCGCTCTCGGTGAGACCTACCACTTAAACATATGGCTCAAGGATGACGAAAAGACTCTCGGAGAAATTGTCGTCAAGGGTCAGCGTGGTCTGAACAACACCCGTACAGGTGCTGCTCAGTCAATCAACAACGCTCGTCTTCAGGAACTTCCTTCCATCTCCCACAGCGTAGCAGACATCGCTCGCGTAAACCCATTCGTCAAGGTTTCCGAGGGTGGTGCTATGACAATCGCAGGTTCCAACAACCGCTACAACGCAATCCAGATTGATGGCGCTATGTCAAATGACGTATTCGGTCTGACATCTAACGGAACAAACGGAGGTCAGGCTGGCACACAGCCATTCTCAATGGAGACTATCGACCAGCTTCAGGTGAGCATCGCCCCATTCGATGTTCGTCAGAGCGGTTTCACAGGCGGTTCAATCAACGCTATAACAAAATCAGGTACAAACGAGTTCCACGGAAGCATATACACATACTTCCAGAACGAAGGAATGATATCTGACAAGTATAAGAGACATGACGGTCTAATGTCTAACGACTATGGTTCAATGACCGACCACACCCTGGGTGCTACCCTCGGTGGACCAATCGTAAAGAACAAGCTCTTCTTCTTCATGAACTTCGAGCGTTCAAAGAGAGAGTACGACAATGCATATTCCACAAGAGGCAGCCTGTCAAAGGTTGACTTTGATGTAGCTCAGCAGATTCTCGACTATGTAAGAACAGCAGCTGCTGCACAGGGAGTCAACTACACAGGCACACTCGGCACTCCAAAGGAATACACATATTCTGACAAGGTTGGCGTGAAGTTCGACTGGAACATCAACGACCACCACCACGCAGTTCTCCGTTGGAGTTTCGTTGACGCTAAGCAGAACAACAACACCTCTGGCGCTTCACAACTCGTGACAAACGATTATGCCTACGACTTCGTTTCAAAGACAAACACACTCATCTTCGAGCTCAACAGCCGTTTTGGCAAAGACATGAGTAACAAGTTCCACGCAACTTGGACCTCTATCCGCGACAAGCGCAACCCTGGCGATCCTTTCCCAATGATTCAGGTGTCAAACGTAGGTGGAGGCACGCTCTGCATCGGCAACGAGCGTTCTTCTATGGCTAATGCCCTCAATCAGGACATCTACACCATTACCGATAACTTCACATGGACTCTCGGTGATCACGCTATCACACTCGGTACACACGATGAGTTCTACCATTTCGGCAACCTCTTCTGTCAGGACATCTACGGTACATACATGTACCAGAACCCAGATGATTTCTACGCAGGAGTCATCAACCGTTTCCGCTATGGTCAGGCTATCGAATCAATAACTGGCACAAAGCGCTGGACACCTACATTCGGTGCAGGTCAGCTCGGTTTCTACATTCAGGACAGATGGAAAATGTTCCAGAATTTAGATTTGACAATCGGCTTGCGTGCAGATCTTCCCTTCATGGGCGATACCCCTACTGAAAATGTAGAATTCAACGAATACACACGTAGCAAGGGGTGGAATCTGACAACAAATCACAAGATTGCTGTTAAGCCAATGTGGTCTCCACGCCTCGGTTTCCGCTGGAACGCATTTAGCGATAATTCCCTCATTGTCCGTGGTGGTATCGGAGTATTCACAGGTCGTGTACCATACGTATGGCTCTCTAATAACTTCTCTAACACAGGTATTCAGCAGATGTCATATAACACAACCCAAACAGCCAATATCACACCTATCTATGATGCGAACAACGCAATATTGGCTGATCCAACCCTGAACCCAACAGCACCAGCACAGGCAAAGCAGACAATCAATGTGTTCAATAAGGACTTCAAGTTCTCACAGCAGCTTCGTGTAGATCTTGCAGCTGATTATACAGATCCATTCGTAGGCATCAACTGGACTATCGAGGGTATCTACTCAAAGACCATTAACGACCTGATCGTTAAGAACTACGATGTAACATCTACTGGCGAGACATTCGCTAACAAGTATAATGTTGCTATCGGCGACAACCGTCCAATGTTCGAGACTTCTACAGTTCCTTACTCTGGTATCTATGTCCTCGACAACGTATCAAAGGGTTACAGCTACAATGTATCTATCAAGGCAGAGAAGTCATTCAAGTTCGGTCTTGATGTAATGGCAAGCTACACATACGGCAAGTCTAAGACTGTAAACAACGGTTCTTCTTCCGTTGCTGCATCTAACTGGACTTACAACTACACTCACGGAGATCCTAACAATCCAGAGCTTGCAAACTCAAACTTCAACGTGCCTCATCAGTTGATGGTTTCCCTCTATGAGCACTTCAAGTGGAACAAGGACATCAAGGACACATATAATAATGTGACTACTATCGGTCTTATCTATTCCGGAAACTCAGGCTCTCCATTCAACGTATATGTTAATGGTGATGTAAATGGCGATAACGGATATAATGACCTTATGTATATCCCAACCGACTCAGAGATTGACGCTATGCTTGCAGCAGGTATGTTCAACCCTACATCTGCATACTCAGCAGAGCAGCAGGCAGAGAACTTCAAGCAATGGCTCGCTAATGAGTACTACCTGAAAGACCACCGCGGTGAATACTACGAGCGTAATGCAGCCAACGAGAAGTGGGAGAACCGTCTCGACCTCCACGTTGACCATAAGTTCGGTTTCAAGTGGGGCAGCGACATCAAGTACTTCCAGGTTGGTTTTGATATCATCAACTTCACAAACCTTCTGAACAAGAGCTGGGGTGCTACACTTACGCAGCCGAGTAGCATATACAACTACTACAGTCCTCTGTCATTCTCAAAGGGTAAGTATCAGTTCCTCCATGACGCAAATTATGATATGCGCTCATACGCAGATTATTACAGCCGTTGGAGAATGCAGCTCACAGCTAAGTTCATATTCTAATCATTACCCAAACACAGAAAGATTCATATATGAAAAAGATATTTGTAATCGCACTGGCAACTTTGATGACAGCAATGTCAGCTAACGCACAGTTCTATGAAGGTCCAAAGCAGAAGGAAAAGCCTGCTGCAAATCCGGAAGAATTCAATCCAAGCTGGTTCGTAAACTTCCAGGGAGGCATTCAGTTGCCTAACACCCCAGGCATGGGACATCTCATAGCACCAGCTTTCAGCATCAACGTAGGACGCAATATCATCCCTCTCGCAACAGGCCGTATAAGCCTTGAGGGATGCAACTCAAAGGTGTATAACGAATACACCGGCAAGAAGAGAACCTTTAAGTATATAACAGGTTCTGCCGATGGTCTGCTCAACCTCACGAACTGCTTCGAATATCGCGAGCGACCAGTAAACGTATTCCTCGTTGCAGGTGTAGGCGTAAACTGGTCATCCATGCCAACGACAAACTCCTCAAAGTTCTCTCCTAATGTCCGTCTTGGCGGTCTGGTGGATTGGCGTCTCAGCCGTAACTTTGCAATCAACCTTGAGTATCGTGCAGACAACACCAACGATCAGTTCAATGGTCGTCTGGAAACAGGCACACACGACTGGTACACATCTATTCTCCTCGGTATGTCTCTCGTCCTTCCTGATGTGAAGCCTATCATAGAGAAGGATGACAACTCTGCAGAGATTGCTGCTCTCAACGACATGATCAACAAACTGCGTTCAGAGAATATGGAACTCAAAAACCGCAAGCCTGAAACCGAGGTTCAGGTTAAGACCGTCGAGGTAGAGAAGAAGGTAGTTGAGAGAATAGCCGTTCTTCCATTCGTATTCTTCGACTGTGGCAAGACAACAATCAGCAAGCATCAGTCACTCAACGTGAAGGCAATTGCTGACTATATGAAGTCAAACAAGGCAACAAAGGTGACTGTCACAGGTTATGCTTCTCCAGAGGGCAAGCCTGAGCTGAACCAGAAGCTCTCAGATGAGCGTGCAAAGGCCGTTGCCAAGATGCTTGTTGAGAAGTATGGCATTGAAGCAGACCGAATCTCAACAGCTGCCGGTGGTGCAACATGCGATATTCTCCCAGAAGCAGACCTCAACCGTGTCTGCGTATCTGTAGCAAAATAACACTCCATACAATAGCATACCCGTCCGCCTGTAGAATACCTATGGTATCTATGGGCGGATTTTCTGTTAATAATTTGGATTTATAAGAAAAAAACATTACTTTTGCAAAGAAATGAAGATAGGTAACATACAATTCCCTGACAGGCCATTATTCCTCGCCCCAATGGAGGATGTAACAGACATCGGTTTCAGAATGCTCTGCAAGCGTTTTGGAGCACAGATGGTATATACTGAATTTGTTAGCGCAGAGGCTCTTATCCGCTCTATCAAGAGTACCGTTAACAAACTCAACATTGCAGACGAAGAAAGACCTGTCGGAATACAGATTTATGGTCGTGACACCGAGGCTGTTGTAGAGGCGGCAAAGATAGTGGAGGATCAGGCACATCCAGATGTTATTGATCTTAATTTCGGCTGTCCTGTCAAGAAGGTGGCAGGAAAAGGTGCAGGTGCAGGTATGCTCCAGAATCTTCCAAAGCTGCTTGATATCACCAAGCAGGTTGTAGATGCAGTAAAGACACCTGTAACCGTCAAGACGAGACTTGGCTGGAATGCCGAGGATCTGACATCTTCAAGACTTAACCCAGAAAGCGGAAGGGCACAGATCATAGACCTTGCAGAAGCCCTTCAGGACTGCGGTATTCAAGCCCTCACCATCCACGGTAGGACACGCGCACAGATGTACACAGGCGATGCCGACTGGACTCTCATTGGCGAGGTAAAGAAGAATCCACGCATCCACATCCCTATCATCGGCAACGGAGACATCAAGTCTATCGAGGATGCAAACAAGGCATTCGCTACCTACGGCGTAGATGCTGTAATGATAGGAAGAGCCACCTTCGGCTGTCCTTGGCTCTTCTCCCCTACTCCACTAACGCTTGACGAAAAGATTGACACCCTTCTTGAGCAACTCCATATCAACGTAGAGCGACTTGACGAGAAGTGCGGAATACTCCACACAAGGCGACATTTAGCTGCAAGTCCGTTGTTCAAAGGTATTCCTGACTTCCGCCAGACACGCATCGCAATGTTGAGAGCCGAAACCGTGGCAGACCTTACGAGAATCATAGAAGATACTCGTGTTATGCTAAAGGATATGGAGAATTGATTTTCTGGCAAAAGCAGGAGGCTTAAATAACATAAGTTTGATGAATTCGCACCTTTGGTGCTTGAACTGACAATAATTACCAATCTACGCAATCTTTTTTACCATAAATTTTCATTTTTTGGGGGTAAAGATTGGTAAGATTGGCAATTATTGTCAGTTTAAGAGGCAGCTTGCTGCCATATCAATTTACCGAAACGGATTTATACGATTTATCTGATAGCTGGCGCGTAATAACGTGATTGACAAAGAAATCAGATACATCATATAAATCCGTTTCCCTTATATTTATCCCCAATTCACGTTATTTCCCCACAAATATTTGCACGTATCAATATTTTTGTTTGGTTCTGTAACCAACTCTACACTCTACACCAAATGGAACTCATTTTATTGAAATACAACAAATTGTAGCGGTGTATAGTTTGAGGCAACTTTACACCAACTCTACATCTCTACACCTTTTTAAAGTAAAAGACGGTGTAGAGGATGTATAGTTGGTGTAGAGTTGAATGGTACTATACACCGTTGTAACATTCTATGAATCATTCGTTTATATACGCTCTGGTGTAGAGTTATAAGCAGAAATGGGTAAATATAACGTGGGTTGCACCCACGCCTATGTTATGTCGCCTTTTCAAGGCTTTTGGGGAATTTATCGACACATTGAATTATTTTTTTAGAATTGTGCACAAACATGTACATGGTGGGGCAAAACGAGGGTGAACATATTGGAAATGAGAATGTTAAGAGCATGTACATGATGGTCAAACATGTACATAACATGTACATGAGTTGACATGCTTTAATTGTGAAAAAATCATGTACAAGTCATGTATATGTTTAGGCAACATGTACATAGGGCGAACAAACTGATATACAAGATGTTAAAGCATCAATCACCCCACCATGTACATGTTTGTGCGAAATTCTAAAAAAAAATCGCACTTGTAATTTCGGCATTGCAAAATCATGAGTGAAGATACAAGTAGCAAGTCCCAAGCAAGTCCGTTGTAAATCCCTACCAAAGTCGGTGCAACTCCCATTTTCCCCCAATTAATTATAGGCTCTTTAGCGGTGTAGAAGCGAAGGAAGAGCGAAGGACAAACGAAGGTACTTATTTCTAACTTACTTCTGATTTTTAGGTAAATTCGGCATTTCCTGCTCAAAAATTTGGCAGTACGAGAGTTTTTTAGTAAATTTGCACTCTGCGAAATGGTAAAGCCTACACCAACCTTTTGGGAGGCCGACACTCACATTCGCATTCGTGCGAGAAGGCTTCGCACATTACCCAATAAAATGTAAATAACCAGCCTACACAATGTCGAATATTGAAATTAAAACCGTTAAAAGCAATAAAGAGCTCAAGGAGTTCGTAAGATTCCGTACAACACTCTATAAGGATTCTCCTACAGATATCCCATATCTTGAGATGGGGGAATTAGACACGCTGAAAAGCGACAAGAACCCTGCTTTTGCATTCTGCGAGGCAGAGTATTATATCGCATATCGTGATGGTAAGCCTGTTGGACGTATTGCCGCTATCATAAACAAGCGTGCCAACGAAACATGGAATCTGAAGTCTGTACGCTTCGGATGGTTTGACTTCATTGACGACATTGAGGTTTCTACAGCCTTAATCAATAAGGTGAAGGAGTATGGCAGGGCTCGCGGATTGGAGAATATCATTGGTCCGCTCGGCTTTACAGACATGGATCGTGAGGGTATGCAGGTTAGCGGATTTGACTATCTGGCTTCTATGCACTCTAACCACAACTTCCCTTACTATCAAGAGCACATGGAGAAGATTGGAGGCTTTACGAAGGAGAACGACTGGGTGCAGTTGGAGATAAAGGTGCCAGAGGTAGTGCCTGAGAAGTTCGCCAAAATTTCAGCTATGATTGAGAAGCGATACAATCTCCGTGCTCGTAAGATGACGAAGAAGGAGCTTGTAAGCGGTGGTCTTGGCAAGAAATTCTTCGATATTCTGAATACATGCTACAGCCACCTATACAACTATTCCCGACTTGACGATGCACAGGTTGATGACCTTATCAAGAACTACATATCACTTGCAGACCTCAACCTCATCACTATCGTGGTTGATGACAACAAGGATGGAGAAATGGTAGGTTTCGGCGTTAGCTTCCCTTCTTTCTCAGAGGCGTTGAAGAAGACGAAGAACGGCAAGCTGTTGCCTTTCGGCTGGTATCATCTGCTCAAGGCTCTCAAGTTCCACAACACAAAGACCGTTGACCTCCTGCTTTGTGGCGTGCTTCCAGAATACAGGGCAAAGGGTGCTAACTCCCTCATCTTCAACGACCTCATACAGTGGTATCAGAAGTACGGCTTTGAGAAGGCTCTTGCCTTGCCAATGATGGAGACTAACGAAGGGGTACTGGGTCAATGGCAGTACCTTGACTCTCGTGAGGTTATGAGGTTGAGGAGCTATACGGCGAAGCTGTAAACTAAATGGAATAAATGAAAAATGAACAATGAAAAATACATTTTGTATTTTCGTTGAGATAAGCACAAAGAAGTAATCTGTATTGTTCATTTTTCACTTTTCATTTTTCATTTAAAAATCAATTGAATGATGGAAATAACTGATAAAGAAAATATAGAGGAAACCGTACAATATAATGACGATAACATCACCCATCTGAGTGACGTTGACCATATCCGTACCCGTCCTGGTATGTATATCGGACGACTCGGCGATGGTTCACACACCGAGGATGGTATCTACGTGCTGCTCAAGGAGGCTATCGACAACTCCATTGACGAGTTCCGCATGAATGCAGGCAAGCGCATTGAGGTGGATATAACTGATAACAAGTGCGTTAGCCTGCGTGACTATGGTCGTGGCATTCCACAGGGAAAGATGATTGAGGCTGTCAGCCAGTTGAATACCGGTGGTAAGTATGACTCCAAGGCCTTCAAGAAGTCTGTGGGCATGAATGGTGTTGGTATCAAGGCGGTTAACTTCCTTAGCACCCATTTTGAGGTGCGTTCTTATCGTGATGGAATGGTAAGGACAGCCAAGTTCGAGAAGGGTATTCTGGTTGAGGACACAACAACCCCGACAGAGGATGAGACTGGCACATACATCTACTTTGAGCCAGACGAATCCCTCTTCCACAACTATAGTTTCCATGATGATATCATAGAGACCATGCTCAGAAACTATACGTATCTGAATACTGGTCTTACGATTATGTATAATGGCAGAAGAATCATCTCACGCAACGGACTTGAGGATCTTCTGAAAGACAACATGACGAGTGATGCCCTCTACCCTATCATCCACATTAAGGGTGAGGACATAGAGATTGCCTTTACGCATACCAACCAGTACGGCGAGGAGTATCACTCATTCGTGAATGGTCAGCACACCACACAGGGAGGTACTCACCAGAGTGCCTTCAAAGAGCATATCGCAAAGACTATCAAGGAGTTCTCTAACAAGAACTTTGAGTATGGCGACATTCGTTCTGGTCTTGTAGCGGCTATTGCAGTGAATGTGGAAGAGCCTATGTTTGAGTCACAGACAAAGATCAAGCTCGGCTCTCTCAATATGTCTCCAGATGGTGTTTCCGTGAATAAATATGTGGGTGATTTCATCAAGGAAGAGGTAGATAACTATCTTCATCGTAATGCAGACATAGCGGAAATCATCATACAGAAGATTACGGAGAGCGAAAAGGAGCGTAAGGCTATGGCAGGCGTCACAAAGCTTGCCCGTGAACGTGCAAAGAAGGCAAACCTGCATAACCGCAAGTTGCGCGACTGCCGTATTCACTATTCTGATGTGAAGAACGACCGTAAGGAAGAGTCATGTATCTTCATTACTGAGGGTGACTCAGCCAGCGGAAGTATCACAAAGAGCCGTGACGTGAACACCCAGGCGGTATTTTCACTCCGTGGAAAACCGCTCAACTGCTATGGTCTGACCAAGAAAGTGGTATATGAGAACGAAGAGTTCAATCTCCTTCAGGCAGCCCTCGACATAGAGGACGGTCTTGACGGTCTTAGATATAATAAGGTGATAGTGGCTACTGATGCCGATGTGGACGGTATGCACATCCGTCTGCTCATCATCACTTTCTTCCTTCAGTTCTTCCCTGACCTTATCAAGAAAGGACATGTGTATGTATTGCAGACACCACTATTCCGTGTCCGTAACAAACGCACGAAGATAAAGGACAAGAATGTGATTGCTGCAGAGGACGCAAAGCTCAAGGCAAGAGGCGAGAAGCAGAAGGACTATATCACTCGCTATTGTTATAGCGAAGAAGAACGCCTTCAGGCTATACAGGCACTCGGTCCTGACCCAGAAATCACCCGATTCAAGGGACTTGGTGAGATTTCCCCAAATGAGTTTGCAGGTTTCATAGGTCCAGACATCCGTCTTGAGCAAGTAACATTGCACAAGGGCGATGAGGTGGAGAAACTTCTTGCATACTATATGGGTAAGAATACTATGGAGCGTCAGAACTTCATTATCGACAACCTCGTTATTGAAGAGGACATTCCTGAGGAAGAGGAAGTGTATGATTAAATACCCCCTCCACTTCCCCCTGAGGGGGGAGAGTCTTTAGATAGTAATAAACTTATAACATACCCCTAATAGCGATAAAAGCTATATAAAAGCCCCTCCCCCTCGGAGGGAGTTGGTAGGGGGCTTTTGTTTTATGCTTTTATTTCATTATGAAAAGAATATCAATCATCCTAATAACGATATTATCAGTATTGACCCTAAATGCCCAGGCATTACAAGAGACTGACACCAAGAAGGTTAACATGATTCAGTTCTTCCAGTATCTTCAGGGTATAAAAGACAAGGAGGCAGTACTGAAATATATCACCGCAATGGCATACATCGAGAATCTGTATGTAGATTCCGTGGATACCCAGAAGATAACGGAAGCAAGCCTGAAAGGTATGCTTGAAAAGCTGGATCCCCATTCCACATACGCCACCCCAAAGGAGGTTAAGGATTTCAAGGAGCCATTAGACGGCGCTTTCGATGGTATTGGTGTACAATTCAACATTCTTGAGGACACTCTTATTGTCATTCAGCCAGTAATCAAAGGTCCTTCAGAGAAGGTTGGCGTAATAGCAGGTGACCGCATCATAACGGTCAACGATACTGCCATTGCCGGCGTCAAGATGTCGAAAGAGGAGATAATGAAGCGTCTTCGCGGCCCAAAAGGCACAAAGGTCAAGCTCGGCATACTGAGAAGCGGTATCAAGGATGTGCTGTATTTCACCGTGACAAGAGACAAGATTCCTGTCAAGTCAATTGATGCGGTATATATGATCCGTCCGCAGATAGGCTATATCCGTATTGGCAGCTTCGGAGCTACTACATACTCAGAGTTCGTTGAGGGACTGAAAGAACTCAAGAAGAAAGGTATGCGCGACATAATTATCGACCTTGAGGACAATGGTGGTGGCTATTTGCAGGCAGCCGTAGAGATTGCCAACGAGTTCCTTGCATCAAATGAGCTTATCGTATATACAAGAGGTAGGGTTATTCAGCGTCAGGAATTCAGGGCAAACGGTAATGGTATGATGCAGGACGGTAAGGTGGTAATTCTTACAAATGAGTTCACGGCATCAGCAGCCGAGATTGTCAGCGGAGCTATCCAGGATCAGGACAGAGGTATTATCGTAGGTCGCAGGACATTCGGCAAGGGACTTGTGCAGAGACCTGTGGATCTTCCTGACGGAAGTATGATACGCCTGACCGTAGCCCACTATTATACACCTTCCGGACGTTGCATCCAGAAACCTTACAAGAAAGGCGAGAAGGAGGCATACGCCCATGATCTTGACAACCGCTTCAAGCGTGGTGAATTTACCAATGCCGACAGCATACACTTTGCAGACTCTCTTAAGTTCGAGACTCTGAAGAAGCAACGTACCGTGTATGGTGGTGGTGGCATTATGCCTGACCACTTCGTGCCTTTGGACACAACTCGCTATACGGCATTCCATAAGCAGCTGGCAGCCAAGCAGATTATCCTCAATTCCAATCTGAAGTACATGGACAAGAACCGTGCACAACTCAAGAAGCAATACCGCACATTTGAAGATTTCAATGAGAAGTATCAGGTTCCTGAGAGCTACATAAACAGCATATTTGAGGACGGAAAGAAAAATAAGATTGAGCCAAAGGACGAAAAGGAGAAGGAAAAGACCCTTGAATATCTCCGTCCGCAGCTCAAGGCACTCATAGCAAGAGACCTATGGGATCTTACGGAGTACTTCCGCATCTGGAATGAAAACAGCGATATAATCCAGAAAGCGCTGGAAGTTCTGGAAACAAGCCCTGCAAAATAAAGCACATGTTTTTGAATTTTCAAATGCAAAAATACCCAGTTTTGGCGAAATTTATGCACATAATATAGGGTTTTGAGCATTAAAAAGTACTTTTTTTTCAAAAATATTTGCTTATGTGCAGAAAAGTTTGTTACTTTGCACTCGCAAATTGAAAAACGTGCGCCAGTTTCATGAACTGACACACACTATTTGCCACGTGCGAAGAAGCACTCGCAAATTGGAAAACGTGCGCCAAACTTTTAGGATTGACACGCATTGTTTGCCCCTAAATCAATAGGTAATAAAAACTCGAATAGAATATTAATTAACAAACATTTTTTACAATTATGTCAGAAATTAAAGAAAAGGTTGTTGCCATCATCGTTGATAAGCTTGGTGTAGATGCAGCAGAAGTAAAGGATGAGGCATCTTTCACAAATGACCTCGGTGCAGATTCTCTCGATACAGTAGAGCTCATCATGGAGCTTGAGAAGGAGTTCGGTGTTACTATTCCTGATTCAGACGCTGAGAAGATTCAGACTGTAGGCGACGCTATCGCATATATCGAGAACGCTGGCAAGTAATCGCAGATTGCTTTCATTGTTCAAGATTACATGATAGAACAACGGGTGATGGTTGGTCGATAAAACTCTTATCGCCCAATCATCATTTTTTTTTAAGGCTACGGTCTCTCCCCCCGCTTTGCACATACTCCGATGTTATCAACATCGAACTTCTCACCGTAGAGAGGGAGCTGGAGAACCGACAGGCTAATAAAGAATAATAGAAATCCCTTTCTACTTCCGGCTCCCTCTCTACGGGAGAGGGCGGGGGGAGAGGCCATAATTGATTTTATATGGAATTAAAAAGAGTAGTAGTAACCGGTCTTGGTGCCGTTACACCACTTGGACTTTCAGCTGAGGAGACTTGGAAGAACCTGCTTGCCGGCGTTAGCGGTGCTGACACAATCAAGCAGTTCGATGCTTCTCGCTATAAGACCAACTTCGCTTGCGAGGTAAAGGACTTTGACGCATCAAAGTGGATTGACCGCAAGGAAGCTCGTAAGATGGATAAGTTCTGTCAGTTTGCCCTTGCAGCAGCTACAATGGCTATTGAGGACTCACAGATGGATCTTGAGACTATTGACAAGAACCGTGTAGGTGTGGTATATGGTGTTGGTATCGGCGGACTCAGAACTATGCAGGAAGAGCTCGAGTACTTCTCAGAGCATAAGGATGCGCCTAAGTTCGGACCTTTCTTCATCCCTAAGATGATTGGTGACATCGCACCTGGTCATATCTCTATCAAGTACGGTTTCCACGGTCCTAACTATGCAACAACATCTGCATGTGCTTCTTCAAGCAACGCTCTTGCTGACGCATTTAACCTCATTCGTCTTGGTAAGGCTAACATCATCGTTAGCGGTGGTGCAGAGGCAGTAATCACAGACCCAGGTCTCGGTGGTTTCACATCTATGCATGCACTCTCTACACGTAATGATGAGCCACAGAAGGCAAGCCGTCCATTCTCAGCAAGCCGTGACGGTTTCGTAATGGGTGAGGGTTCTGCTTGTCTCATCCTTGAGGAACTTGAGCACGCTAAGGCTCGTGGCGCAAAGATCTACTGCGAAATGGTAGGTGCAGGTATGTCTGCTGATGCTTATCACATCACAGCTTCTCACCCAGAAGGTCTCGGTGCTAAGATCGTAATGTCAGAGGCTCTTGCTGATGCAGAGCTGAAGCCAGAGGATATCGACTATATCAACGTACACGGTACATCTACACCAGTAGGCGACATCTCTGAGGCTAAGGCTATCAAGGATCTCTTCGGAGAATGGGCTTACAAGCTCAACATCTCTTCTACAAAGTCAATGACAGGTCACCTTCTCGGTGCAGCAGGTGCATTGGAGGCTATGGTCTGCGTTAAGTCTGTAGAGGAAGACATCATCCCTCCAACAATCAACCACGAGGATGGTGACGAGGATCCAGAGATTGACTACAACATGAACTTCACCTTCAACAAGGCACAGAAGCGTGAGGTGCGTGCTGCACTTAGCAACACTTTCGGTTTCGGAGGTCACAACGCGTGTGTTATATTCAAGAAGTATGCTGAATAATATAATAGACAGGATAAAGCTCCCATTCCGCAAGGATAAGGAGCTTTATCTTGCTTTGGAAGAAATAATCGGTTTCCTGCCACACAACATTTCCTACTACAAGCTCGCGCTCATGCACAAGAGCATTGGACATCGTGGTCCTATTGAGCCTGTAAAGGAATCAAAGAAGGGCAAGAAAGGTAAGGGGGAGCAGCCAAAAGGCAAGAAACTGAACAACGAGCGACTTGAGTTCCTCGGTGATGCAATTCTCGATGCAGTAGTCGGAGATATCGTCTATACCCATTTCCCTGGTAAGCCTGAAGGTTTCCTCACAAATACTCGTTCCAAGCTCGTTCAGCGCGAGACTCTCGGCAAACTTGCACAAGAAGTAGGTCTCAGCCGTCTAATCCTCTCATCCGGACGCTCTGCCAGCCACAACAGCTATATGGGTGGCAATGCTTTCGAAGCTCTTGTAGGAGCCATGTATCTCGACCGTGGCTACGACGCATGCATGAAGTTCATGCAAGAACGCATCCTCGGTCGATATATCAATATCGACAAAATGGCATACAAGGAAGTGAACTTCAAGTCGAAACTCATTGAATGGACGCAGAAGAACCGCATCCAGATGTCGTTCCGCCTTGAAGACCAGTCAAAGGATCAGAACGGATCTCCTACCTTCAAATACACAGTAGTGCTTGAGACTATCGACGGCTCAACAGGCGTGGGATTCAGTAAGAAGGAAAGCCAACAGCACGCTTGCGAGGATACATTGAAGCGACTGAAAAAGGACTCTGCATATCTTGACAGTATCTTTGCCGCAAAGACAGAGCGCACAAAAATGGAAGAAGAGCCTGTTCTAAATGTTCCAGACACAGAAGACAGGAAGGACGATTTCATTGTGATAAGCAGTCCAAGAGATATGGCTGAAGAGCATATAGAACATCTTGAGAACAGCATAGACAAGGAAATGGATTTGTCGGATGTTACGGCAGATCCCCAGGAGCCTACTCGTGAAGATATCATAGCTGCTGCTGAGGCAGAGGCGTATGAAGAAAACAACGTAAAAGAGCAAAACGGAAATTAAATTATGAAATTAGCATTAATAGGATACGGCAAAATGGGTAAGATGATCGAACAGATTGCCCTCAGCCGTGGTCATGAGATAGTAAGTATCATTGATATTGACAACCTTCAGGATTTCGAGAGCGAGGCTTTCGCTTCCGCAGAGGTTGCCATTGAGTTCACAAATCCAACAGTTGCCTATGGAAACTACCTCAAGGCCTGGAAAGCTGGCGTGAAGGTGGTAAGTGGCACTACTGCTTGGCTCAAGGATCATGGTGATGATGTTCGTAAGGCTTGTTCTGAGGAAGGTAAGACCCTTTTCTGGGCTTCAAACTTCAGCGTAGGCGTTGCCATCTTCTCTGCTGTGAACAAGTATCTTGCGAAAATCATGAACGATTTTCCACAGTACGATGTTAACATGGTGGAGACACACCACGTTCACAAGCTCGATGCTCCAAGCGGTACAGCAATCACTCTCGCAGAGCAGATAGTAGAGCGTATTGACCGTAAGAGCAAGTGGGCTCTACATGAGACAGCACCTGATGTACTACGTATTGACGACGTACGCCGTGGCGAGGTTCCGGGAATCCACAGCATCAGCTACGACTCTCCTGCCGATATCATCACTATCACTCACGATGCACACTCTCGTCAGGGATTTGCTCTCGGTGCAGTTCTTGCAGCAGAATACACAGCAAAGCATCAGGGATTGCTGACTATCGATGATATGTTCAAGTTCTAATTAGAAATACTAGAATGTCTAGAGAATCTAGAAAATCTAGAGAATAAAATGAAAAAGAAAAAAGAAAACATGAAGCTCCAGTGGACAAAGTTCATTGTCGTACTGGTGCTTTATCTCCTCTTTCTATTCTGGCTAAAGAGCTGGCTTGGACTGATTGTCATACCATTCATCTATGATGCCTATATCTCAAAAAAGATAAACTGGCAATGGTGGAAGGATGCAGAGTCTCCTGTAAGATTCATAATGTCATGGGTTGATGCCCTTGTATTCGCTCTTGTAGCGGTATATTTCATCAATCTTTTCTTCTTCCAGAACTATGTCATTCCATCAAGCTCACTTGAGAAATCATTGCTTACAGGCGACTACCTCTTCGTGAGCAAGGCAAGCTATGGTCCTCGTATTCCACAGACACCACTCACAGCACCTCTCACCCAGCACACTATGCCTTTGCTTGGATGCAAGTCATACATAGAGTGGCCTCAATGGGATTATCGCAGAGCACCGGGACTTGGTAAGGTAGAACTGAATGATATCGTCGTATTCAACTATCCTGCCGGTGATACCGTTGTTAGCGAGCCACGCTGGCAGCCTAACGACTTCTACCAGATGGTATATGGCTACGGACAGCAGATTCTTCAGGAGCAAGGCATTAAGCCTAATCTCGACTCTCTGCCAGATATGCAGCTTCGCAAATATTATGAATTAGCATATAATGCTGGTCATAGATATATTGCAAGCAATCCTAATGAGTATGGTGAGATAATGAGCCGTCCTGCTGACCGTAGAGAGAACTATGTCAAGAGATGTGTAGGACTCCCAGGTCAGACTCTTCAGATCAAGAATCGCATCATCTATCTTGATGGTAAACCAAACAAGGAGCCAGAATGTGTTCAATACACATATCACGTAAAGGCTAACACACCAATCATGCAATGGCCTGACGACCTTCTGAAAGAGCTTATGATCTCTCAGGAAGATCTCATCTCGCTCAATCAGTTTGGTTATATGCCTCTCACAAAACATGCAGCTGAGGTATTAAAGAGCCGTAAGGATCTTGTTAGTAGCATCAAGCTCAACACAGAGCAGGTTGTTGGAGATCTCTATCCTCTCAATGCTCGCTATGGCTGGACACGCGATAACTATGGTCCTATCTGGATTCCTAAGAAAGGCGAGAGCGTGAAGCTCACACTCAAGAACCTCCCTATCTATGAGCGCCCAATCAAGGTGTATGAGGGCAACGACCTTCAGGTTAATGACAAGGGAGAGATTCTTATCAACGGTAAGGTTGCTACATCCTATACATTCAAGATGGACTACTACTGGATGCAGGGTGATAACCGCCACAATTCAGCAGACTCACGCTATTGGGGCTTCGTACCAGAAGATCACATCGTAGGTAAGCCTATATTCATCTGGTGGTCAAGCGACCCTGACCGTGGTGGTTTTGGTGGAATCAGGTGGAATAGACTCTTCACATTTGTAAAGAACTATAACTAAGGACATTGGCAAAGAAAGTAAAACTTAGATATGGACGTATAGCCGCGGCACTTTGTGTGCTCGCGGTTATTGTTGCATTAATATATGCCGCTATTCAGGGGATAATATGGGGATTCAACTATCTTTTCCGTTCAGAAGAAGGTAACAACGAAAAACCCCAGACACCACAGATGGTGATAACTCCGGAAATGAGGGCTTGCGATACTATCATGGCAAGACGACTTGATAGTCTGATTAACATTCCTCAGACTCTTGACACTTCGCTCATTGCCATCAGCGTATATGATGTAACAACAGAATCGCAGGTGTACGAGTTTCATGCCGACCGAAGCATGGCTCCAGCCTCTTGCATGAAGGTGGCAACAGCCGTAGCCGCCCTCAAGACGCTCGGAATGGACTACCGCTATAACGTGTCACTACAGATAAGAGGTGAGATGAAACGCGATACTCTTGTCGGTACTCTCCTTCTCGTGGCAGACGATGACCCTCTCTTCAATGATTTCACTCCTCTCGTAAGGAAGATGAAGAGCCGTGGTTTCAGGAACTTCCGAGGAAACATCATCCTTAACCTTGCCAGAGAAGACACGCTAAAGGCACATCCAACAGGTAAGACATGGGATATTCCTTACCACAAGGCTCCTCTTCTGATGAAGGGTAAGGAACGTATCACAAAGCAGTTTATGGCTACTCTTTCTGCTAATGGCATATCGTTCAAGAAAGACAATACCGTTAATTCCGCCAAGGCAAAGGGCAGATATGGCGATGGCAGATACCACTATGTAGCAAGGATTTCCCACGATATAAAGGAAATAATCACCCCTATGCTTATCAACAGCAGCAATGTAAAGGCTGATGCCCTTTTCTATCACCTTGACTGGAAGAAGGGCATTCTCCCCAATAAGCAAATGGCATGGGATAGCATACATCATACTGAGAGATTCTGGAATGAGATTCTTTCACCAGAAGACACCACCAAGTGCCTCTTTCCACGCCCTGTAAAACCACAACTTGCCTACAAGGATGGTTCAGGACTCTCGCCAGACAATCGTCTTACCGCCAACACGCTCGTGGATATGCTTCGCTATGCCTATAAAGATGAGGATCTGCGAAACTACTTCATAAATGAAGCCCTCGCCTCCCCTGCAAGTCCGAGAAGCGGCTCTCTGCTAACGCGAATGGCTCGTGCGGAATACAGGGATAGAATCTTCGTAAAGACTGGCACGCTCGTCACAAAGGGCGGCTCATCGCTCTCCGGCTATCTCGAAGGCTACGACGGTCATTGGTATATCTTCTCCATCATCCACGAGGACTCTCCAGTTGCAGATGCCAGAATATTCCAAGACAGACTCTGTAAGATGATGATGGGGAACAGAAAAATTAAAAATTAATAATTAATAATTAACATGCCTTTCGCATTCCGGTTCCCTCCCTACGGGGGAGGGCGGGGGGAGAGGCCGCATTAATATTCGCTTATGATAAATACTATAAAACATCCTTCCCTTTGGGAAGGCTTGGTTAGGCTTTTGATTCTTTCCTTTATCCTCGCCTCTTGCACCAACAAGAATGCAGAGACAGCAGAATTAGAAGATCAATTTACATATCCTCTTGAAATGGAGAACTACACCTTCTCCGATTCAAGCAGGTATGCCAACATCAGCATCAAGGTTGCATTACCTGTAGCCAAGGATAGTGTTTCACAAGTTATTCGCGATTCCCTTGTCAATATTATTGGCAACTGCATTCGCAGCTATCAAGGCTCACAGATGGAGGACACCAAGCCATTGATTGCAAAATATAATGGTGATGAAAAAGACGCGAAGAGTGTTTTTGACTATTACAGCAAAGCAGTCTCAAAGATGCTCAACTCTCAGGCCAAGGAGGACTATGACGAAAAAGTCAGGTACTGGGAAGAGGACACTACCATCACCGAAGAACAACGAAAGGAATACAAGGAGAGCGTAGCTCCTTGGGATTATTCAATGGAAGTTACCAAGACCTCTGAGGATTCAACATACGTAGTTTTCTACGATTCTGAATATTCGTATATAGGTGGTGCTCACGGCGGTGTGTTTGGCTATGGAGGCATTACTTTCCGTTTCTCTGACGGTAGCATAGTAAAGGATTTCCTAAAGGATAATGCCGTCAAGGACATGCAACCATTGCTCAAGAAAGGTCTCAAAGAGTATTTCAACGAGAATGCTGATGAGAAAATCGCAACCGATCAGCAACTCATGGAACAGCTCATGCTCCCAGACGAAAGCAAAGGTCTAATCCCGCTTCCTGCATGGACACCTTCTCCTGACGAGAAAGGCAAAGGACTTGTATTCACCTATCAGCAATACGAGATTGCCTGCTATGCCGTTGGTATGCCTTCATTCGTGCTTACTTGGGAAGAGCTCAAGCCATTCCTCAGAGAGGATATCCTTGAAGACCTGAAATGAGGTACGCTAACACAAAATTCCTTATTGTTACCTGTTACCCGTTACTGCATGGTTAGAAGCGCTGTTGTGCCCTCGAAATGCATTCGTTATGCCTTCGCTCTACCCTCGCTTTTAAGCCTAATAGAGGAACGGACCTGAAACGGACTTATGCGGACTTGCATCTGACATATAAACATAATACATTTTTATGACATTCAGGAAAATACTTTCACTCGTAATTATTATGGCATTATTGCCTCTTGCTTCTTACTCTCAAAAAGACAAGAAAATCACGATTAAGGACACTCGTGAATACGTTGACCTTGGCCTTCCAAGCAAAACGCTTTGGGCTACCTGTAACATAGGTGCAAGCAAGCCAGAGGAATGCGGATTATATTTCGCATGGGGAGAGACAGAAGGCTATAAACAAGACTCAGATGATATTCATCAGTGGGAAAAGAAAAGCTACAAATGGTATGATTGCAACAGCAAGTACCCTGAATTGATGAAATATCGCTGTAGTTGGAGCGCCATAATTGACAACAAAAAAGAACTCGATCCTGAAGATGATGCGGCAACTGTCAACTGGGGACGTAAATGGCAGATGCCATCATCCGAACAGATAAAGGAACTATGCGATTCTGCCTATACAACAAAAGAGTGGACAACATTGAATGGTGTTAATGGCAGGAAGATAACCAGTAAGAAAAATGGCCATTCAATTTTTCTGCCAGCCGCAGGCGTTCTTCCGGGCTCTAGAGGAGACTATTGGTCTTGTTCTCTCTCTAGAGATGACGATAGCAAAGCAATCAGCCTGTCATTCTTAGAGAATGATTATTTTCACGATGATTACATTCCACGGTATTATGGACTAAATATCCGTCCTGTACGTTCACAGAAAAACAGAAAGGAAGCCAAGCCGGAAATAACGGACGACGGTGCAACGGTAATGCCTATAGAAGATGACCAATTGATAATAATACAAAGTGAACCCGATGAAAAATAAAGAATGATATTTTGTCGAACTCACGTTGATATAGTCATTAAAAACTTATAAATCAACAAAAACATACTTATGACATTCAGGAAAATACTTTCACTCGTAATTATTATGGCATTATTGCCTATTGCTGCTTTCTCTCAAAAAGACAAGAAGGGCACGGTAAAAGACTCTCGTGAATACGTTGACCTTGGTCTTCCAAGCGGAACACTTTGGGCTACCTGTAACATAGGTGCAAGCAAGCCAGAGGAATTTGGTTTGTATTTCGCATGGGGAGAAACCCAAGGCTATACAAGTGACGCATCTGATGAACATCAGTTTATAGAGGGAAACTACAAGTGGTTGGAAACCGACTGTACGAATCCGGTATTGATGAAATATTGCATTAGTTGGAGCGGAATAATTGACAACAAAAAAGAACTCGATCCTGAAGATGATGCGGCAACTGTCAACTGGGGACGTAAATGGCAGATGCCATCATTGGAACAGATAAAGGAACTATGCGATTCTACCTATACGACAGCAGAATGGACAACACTAAATGGCGTAAATGGAAGAAAGATAACCAGCAAGAAAAATGGCAATTCGATTTTTTTGCCAGCTACATTCTTTACTCGTTTTCCTAAGTCTACTCCTATTCATAGTCCTGAGGGAGCTTATTGGTCTCGAACTCTCTATACGGATGACAGCGATGCAGTCTCCTTGTATTTCTTTAAGAATGTATCATTCTTTGATAGTCACACTCCACGGTATCATGGACTAAGTGTCCGTCCTGTACGTACCCAGAAACAAAAATCGGGGAAAAAGAAGATTGACAAGAATGAAACTGAGGAAGATGTCTTCATGATGGTTCCTGTAGAGGTACCTCTTCCAAAATAATACAATATATCTCCAATCCCAAACTAATCAGGAATTGGAGATATATTGTTTTTATTGGTGTTCTTTTGATTAAATAAATTTAGGGGTACTATGCCTGAAATGAGGTACGCTAACACTAAATTCCTTATTGTTACCCGTTACCTGTTACTGCAAGGGTAGAAATGCTTATGTGCCTTCGTTCTGCCTTCGTTCTGCCTTCGCTTCAGGTTCGCTCCTATCGATGGAGCATCAACGGACCTACAACGGATTTACAACGGACCTGGAACGGATCTGAATCGGAGGGAGTTGATAGTTCTCGCAAATCTCATTGAAGCCAGTATTAGCGTGAGTTCGACGAATTCACATTAATTATTGTTACCAGAGCATTTTTCACGTTTTTACATCGTTTTTCAAACATACAGAATAAGGTGAATCAGCCAGAAATTAATGCTTATTGTTATGTTATCGAGACTGTCAACAGCCTACGTCCTGCCATATAATTATGCATAACAATCTCATTATCTTTATCTTAGGCGACTATAACCAGAATATGAGTCTCGCTCAACAAGCAAGATAACCTCGGCCTGTAACAGGTAACGGGTAACAATAAGGATTTTAGTGCATGCCCAAATTTTACTAAATCTTTCTAAGGAGTTTATATACCTTATTATATATAGAAATAATAAATATAGGCAGCATATTACACTATTTTTCTTATTGTTACCCGTTACTTGTTATCAACACGTTTTCGGGGACTACTTCTTCAGGAACTCAACAACCTGATCGGCAAATGATTTCATGCCAGCTACGGAAGGATGCCCCCATTGCTTGTCAATATTGTGAAGATCAAGGCATGGTACATTATAGTGCTTACAAATAGTATGTACAGACTCATTAATCTCATCCTTGAGCTCGCTATTAAGAATGAAAACAATACGAGCCATAGGGTAGTTGCCCTTCAGGTCATAGAGGAGTTTTGCCATAGCAGGACGGAATGAATATAGCTGTTTGTTTGTCCAATTGCCAAAAACATAATCTCCTATAGGAGCACCACACCAGCTATCATTAGTTGCACCACAGACGAGTATCACGTCAGGATTGCCGAGCCAGTTACTACGAGTGATGAAAGCACGGTCGGAATAGTCGGCATGAGGTTTGCCTTCTGCCGGACGATAGCCTGTATAGCATATCGTAGCACCAGAATAGGCATTGTTACGCTCAAGCTTTGCACCAAGACGCTTGACAACTTGATGCCACCAAGTCTGCTCTACTTTCCTTACATCATTCCCCTTCTGGGCACTCTTGTGTCCGTCAGGGAAATACCAGATAGCATTGGTATCTGGAACTACACAACCATAGAAGGTTGAATAGCTATCGCCAAGGATAGAGATACGGAGAGAGTCACTTTGTGCATTAGCGCAAAGAGAAATCAGAACAAAGAATAGGGTAAGAAAGACCCCCATCCCCCCAAGGGGGCATTTTTTGATAGTATTTATTGCGAAAGGCATGTTAATTGTTAATTTTTAATTGTTAATTTTAAAATCGCTTCTGGTCCCATGTTGAAAAGGAGGTCAAGAATACTGAGATCTGGCAGAAAACCATGACGAGACTGGAATACCTGATAGTAAGGCTTGCAATCAGCCTTAGCACGTAGATCAAAGGTACAGCCCTTATATTCGTCAGTCAAACGTATTTTCTTGCGTATATCGAGTAATTCGCACATCTTACGAGTTATCTCAAGATTATAGTCAAAGAGAAATTCCCATTTCTTTTCAAAGAAAGGTGCGATATCATCGGCATAATACTCAAAGAAAGGCGAAGAGCCGTATGCAGATGCCAATGCCTGCCAATGAAGATGCCTCCAGTTGTTATGGTCGGAAATCTTTATGTCCTTGATAGAACCAGAGCCAGAAACAGGAACTGTCAGCGTCTGAACTCCGTTTGCCGTTGCTATACGGCAACGTGTGCGTAACGTCTGTTTCTGGAAGTTCTCATGAGCCTCAATAAATATAGGCTCTGAGGCACGTGCTATTTGCTCGTACCACGAGACAGGACCGAAGAATGTTGTGGGCAAGTTCATGTGATTTGAATTATAAAATGAAAAGTGAAAAATGAAAAATACAAGTTAGTATTTTGGCTTATGTTCGCTGAAAAATGTAATCTGTATTTTTCATTTTTCATTTTTCACTTTTCATTTTTCATTTATTTTTCTTCGGCTTCCTACGTGCCCAACCCTCTTCGGAGAAGTCAGGCTCTTGAAGGGATTTCTTTCCACGTCTGCGACTCTGATCGTCATTCTTCTTGAAGAATTGACGCCAATCACCAGTTTCAGGCATACCTGCTACATCAGAATCGAAGTCCTTGCGAGGGCTATTGCGCTTGCTCTTCTTCTCAAAGCGAGAGAAATCCGCATCTTCCTTACGGCCTCGGCCAGAACGACCACGACCTTCAGAATCTCCCTTGCGCCCTTTGCCACGACCACCAGCAGCAGGCTTTCCGTCTGGACGATCCTCATTACATCTCACCTGACGACCTTTATAGAAAGTACCGTCAAGGGATGACATAACCTTCTTTGCATCACGGTTAGGCACCTCAATGAAAGAGAATCCAGCCATAAGGTCAATATGACCGACCTCCTGACGTCCCTGAACATGACGGTTGATGAACTGCATAACCTCTCCTGGATAGAAACCGTGATCCTTGCCGAGATTAATGAAGAGGCGAGTATAGCCTTCCTGAACTGCCCTTGGTTCCCTAGGCTCCCTAGAAGATCTGGAACCTCTGGAATTTCTGGAGTCTCCGCGTTCACGTTCCTTCTTACTAACAGGCTTCTCAATCTCTGGAGCATCAGCATAATAGGAAAGGAAACGACCGAACTCACGGCTTACCATCTTCTTGAGAATATCCTCCTTGTCAACATACTCGAAGTGACGACGCACCTCTGCCATGAAAGGCTCAATCTGCTCTTCAATTACATCAACCTTCTCTATCTCGTCAATAGCACGGAAAAGTTGCTTTGTACAGATTTCCTGTGGAGTTGGCAAAGTGCCATCCACGAATTCCTTGCCTATCTGCTTTTCAACAGCACGTATCTTGTGCTTCTCGCGAGTGTGAATAATAGCGATAGATGTTCCCTTCTTGCCAGCACGACCAGTACGGCCAGAACGGTGAGTATAAGATGCAATATCATCAGGCATGGCATAGTTGATGACATGAGTGAGGTCATCAACATCAAGTCCACGGGCAGCCACATCAGTAGCCACAAGAAGCTGTGTGAGGTGATTACGGAACTTCTGCATCGTGAGGTCACGCTGCTGCTGACTAAGATCCCCATGAAGCGACTCGGCATTATATCCATCACGAATCAGATGATCAGCCACCTCCTGCGTCTCAGCCTTTGTGCGACAGAATATGATAGCATAGATGCGAGGATAGTAGTCGACTACACGCTTGAGGGCGAGATATTTATCCTTGGCATTTACGAGATAATAAATATGGTTCACGTTCTCTGAACCCTCATTACGAGAACCCACGACAATCTCCTGATAGTCACGCAGATATTGCTTTGCCACACGCTCCACCTCTCTTGACATAGTAGCCGAGAAAAGAAGTGTGGTATGCTCTTCAGGAATAGACTCAAATATCTCGTTGATGCTCTCAGAGAAACCCATGTTGAGCATCTCGTCAGCCTCATCAAGCACAATCTTACGGACATTCTCCAACTTGGCATAGCCACGATTCTTCAAGTCAATAAGGCGACCGGGAGTTGCCACAACAATCTGAGCACCATGTTTCAACTCATGACGCTGGTTCTCAATGGAAGTACCTCCATAGACGGCACTTATATGCAGTCCCTTGACATACTTTGCGAAATCCTTCATATCGTCGGCTATCTGCAAGCAAAGCTCACGGGTAGGAGCCACAACGACAGCCTGTGTGACACGGCTCGTCGTGTCAATGCTCTGAATAAGCGGAATGCCGAAAGCCGCAGTCTTACCCGTACCTGTCTGGGCAAGAGCAATAAGATCTGAGTTCTGGCTCTCCAAAAGGAAAGGAATTGTTTGCTCCTGCACAGGCATAGGCTGCGCAAAACCGAGCTCTTCGATGGCGCGACGAATCTCCTCTCTAACGCCAAGTTCTTCGAATGTCTTCAATGATTTTCTGTTTTTATTTTTTACGAGTACACGCTTTGGGGAGGAGTGTTTGCTGACCACTAACACCTATCACCTAACACCCAACACCCATTTGCGAGTGCAAAGTTAATAAAAATAGGTGGAAAAATTTGTTAAATTCGGATTTTTTGAATACTTTTGCATCAATAAATCCATATATGGATGGCAAATGCCATATTTTTCAATGATTTACAACACTCATACCCTAAATAACGGACTAAGAATAATCCACCTTCCCTGTCAGGGAGAGGTGGTTTATTGCGGTTATGCAGTAGCCGCCGGCACAAGCGATGAACTTGCAGGCGAGGAAGGTCTGGCTCATTTTTGCGAACACATGACCTTCAAAGGTACCGACCACCTCTCATCCATACAGATAATCAACACCCTTGAGCGTGTGGGAGGTGAACTTAATGCCTTCACCACAAAGGAAGAGACATTCTACTATTCTGCAATCCTTCGCCAGCATTTTGGCAAAGCCGTAAAGCTTCTCACCGATATTGTTTTCAACAGCACCTATCCACAGCATGAGATTGACAAGGAGATGGAGGTGGTATGCGACGAGATTGAAAGCTACCGCGACTCTCCTGCCGAACTTATCTACGACGAGTTTGAGAATCGCATCTTCCACGGCCATCCTATGGGGCATAACGTGCTTGGCGACAAAGAAACCGTAAGAGGATTTAAGTCTGAGGACTGTAAACGCTTCACGCAGAGGCTCTACCGTCCTGACAATGCCGTATTCTATGTCTATGGCGATATAGATTTCAAGCAGTTGACAAAGAAACTGAACCTCCTTTCTGGCGAGAAGAAGGAAGGAGAGATTATACGTTGTGACAAGACATTCGAGGGGCTAAAGAATGAACTTCATGGCAAAAGGGAAAACGATGAAGAGCAACAGACCCATCAGGCTCATGTGATGATAGGCACAGCCTTCGGAAAAGACCTTGAGAAATGGCGCATACCACTATATCTAACCAATAATATCCTCGGAGGTCCGAGCATGAATTCCCGTCTAAACCTCGAACTCCGCGAGAAGCGAGGACTTGTATATACGGTTGAGAGCATAATGACAAGCTATACAGGCTCAATGCTTTGGACAGTATATTTCGGCTGTGACCCTCACGATGTGAACCGCTGCATCCGCCTCGTCAAGAGTCAGTTGGCAAAACTGAGAAACACGCCACTCTCCTCAACCGCCCTTGCTAATGCCAAACGGCAGATTAAGGGACAGATAGCCCTTGCCTCAGAGAACAGGGAGAACTATGCAATCTCAATGGCAAAGCAATATCTGCACAGAGGAACACTCAAGAGCAACGAAAGGCTTTACAAGAGAATAGACGACGTGAAGGTTGAGGATATTCATCAGTTAGCAAATGAGATACTCAACGAAGACAGATTATTTACTCTCATTTTTAGTTAAGATTGCTAAATAATTGAGGTAAAAAGTTTCTATTTCGGAAATTATTGTTAATTTTGCATCCAAATGGCCGTAGTAACTGAACATACAATCGACATAGAAGGAATACTCACCTCAAAGGTGGGCGACAAGATGAAGTATATCCCTAAGTTCCTCGTGAACTGGCTCATTAGGACTACCCATCAAGAGGAGCTGAACGAGTTCATCTGGAGAAGTAGGGATCATGAAGGTGCTGAATGGCTTGAGGATTGCGTCAAGTTCCTTGACATGGACCTCAAAGTAGAGGGCTTTGAGAACCTTCCTGACAAGGACAGCCTGAAACGCTATACCTTTGTCAGCAATCATCCTCTCGGTGGTGGAGACGGCGTTGCCCTTGGTGCTATCCTTAGCAGAAAATACGGTAATGACATCAGACTGATAGTCAACGATATCCTTATGTATCTTCCGGGGCTTGCCCCTCTCTGCATCCCAGTGAACACCACCACGAAAAAGAGGGAAAGAGGATATACA